>NZ_JFCC01000012.1:0-68484 GCF_000582925.1 Acinetobacter sp. 1294596
TTTTTAGGTAATACTTATGTAAGGTTTATTAATAAAATATAAAGTTATTATAAAACTGTAGCAAAAATGATTTTAAAATTAATTTTTTAAGAATATAACCTGATTTTATTTAAAATCAGGTTATATAGAATTAGATTACTGAAATGATTGTTCCAGCTCTTCAAGCTCCATCATTAATTCCAGAAGCTGTTCTTCTGCCTCGGCTAAGGCGAGCTTGAGTTCTGTCTGTTCATTCATCAGTTTAAGCAGGTCATTCTTGCGGTCATTATCATAGAGCGATGAATCACCTAGTTCGGTTTCAAGTGTCTCAAGACGCGGCTGTAATTTTTCAATACGGGCTTCGCATTGTTCGATTTTCTTGCGGACCGGGCGAGTTATATCACGACGGCGTGCAGCTTCTTTACGCTGTGCTTCTTTATCAACTTTGGAAATGGCAGGTACATCAACAACTACAGATTGGATTGGCGCAGCAGGCTGCTGGCCCTGTTTCATGATTTGTGTACGGGCCTGACGTAGCCAGTTAGCATAATCCTGAAGGTCTCCTTCAAACTCGGTCATACGACCGTCATGTACCAGTAATAACTCGTCACAAACACTGGCAATCAGCTGTCGCTCATGTGATACCAGAACTACCGCACCCTGAAAGTCCTGTAAAGCCATAGTTAATGCGTGACGCATATCCAGGTCTAGATGGTTGGTTGGTTCGTCAAGGATCAGGACATTTGGACGCTGCCAGACAATCAGGGCCAGAGCCAAGCGGGCCCGTTCTCCACCTGAAAAACTTTCACTGGGTGTATCCATGCGTTCGCCACTAAAACCAAAGCTACCTAAAAAAGAGCGCAGGCTGGCCTCACTGATTTTCTTGTCGGCAATTCGTGCCAGTTGCAGCATAGGGCTGGCCTGACCATCTAGCGCATCCATCTGGTGCTGGGCAAAATAGCCAATATTGAGCAGTTCTGAAGGATGACGTAAACCTTTAAGTAGGGGCAGATCGCCTACGAGTGATTTAATCAGAGTAGATTTACCTGCTCCGTTCATTCCCAGCAGACCAATACGGCTTGAAGGCGTAATCTGAATCTGGATATTAGTGGCAATCAGTTTTTCCCCATAACCAATATCCGCATGTTCTAATGTCAGTAAGGGTGAACTCATTTTGCTAGGTTCACGAAAACTGAACGTAAAGGGCGTATCGACATGGGCAGCCGAAAGTTCCTGCATTCGCTCCAGTTGCTTGATTCGACTCTGTGCCTGACGTGCTTTGGTGGCCTGTGCCTTAAAACGGTCAATATATTTTTGCAGGTGTGCGCGGGTTTCCAGCTGTTTTTCATAAGCCTGTTGCTGCTGGGCCAGACGTTCACTACGGGTCCGTTCAAAAGTGGAATAATTTCCGGTATATAAAGTAAGCTCCTGATTTTCAATATGCAGGATATGATCAGTGACAGCATCAAGAAAATCACGGTCGTGTGAGATTAGGACCAAAGTACCTTCATAGGCATTTAACCAGTCTTCCAGCCATAAAATGGCATCAAGGTCCAAGTGGTTAGTCGGTTCATCCAGCAAAAGCAGGTCTGAGCGACTCATCAGGGTACGGGCCAGATTCAGACGCATACGCCATCCTCCAGAAAAACTGGATACTGCCAGTTTTAGCTGATATTCGAAAAAGCCCAGCCCTGCCATAAGCTGTGCTGCCTTGGCAGGAGCCGAATAACCATTAATCTCGTCAAAGCGGCCATGTAAATGGCAATATCATGATCAGATAGCTGGTCGGACTGTTCCAGTTTTGCCTGAATTTCCCAATATTCTTCATCACCTGATAATACAAAATCCAGTGCTGCCATATCCAGTGCTTCGACTTCCTGTGCCATATGAGCAACTGTCCATACCGCAGGACGGCTTAGAGAACCTTCATCGGCCGACATATTGCCGAGCAATGCCGAAAACAGAGTAGATTTACCGGCGCCGTTAACTCCGGTCAGACCAATCTTCCAGCCTGGATGCAGTTGCATGCTCGCTTTTTTAAAGAGTATACGGCCACCGCGGCGAATCGAAAGTTGGTCAAGCTGAATCATGAATACGCAAATCTATTATCAGAGGTAGGCCATTTTAAAGGATATCTGCTAGGAAAAACAAAAAATCACCTGTCTCTGCAAAAGAATATGAATTTCATCTAATAATTTGACTCAACACAAAAACACTTTATCGGAAATTAGAGTGAATGCTCTATTTTTGTACAGTTAAGCTGTTTATAGTGATAAAGCCCTCATTTAAACAATAAGACTCAGGATGAATAAGATGAATAAGGGAAAAATTCTGTTAGCTGCTGCTTCACTTTTTTTATTTGCTCATTCAGCCCAAGCCAAAGTAGATATCTGTGTTTTTGATTTGCTGGGCAAAGCTGGCGAGTCCTATAAACTGATGGAAGACTGGCTGCTGGCTTCCAAGAACTGGAATGCTGATGTCGGACTAAAAATTGTAGCAGATGAGGCACAGGCAGAGCGTGAGTTTCGAGCTGGAAATTGTGATGGTGTGTATATGACTTCTATTCGTGCTCGTGCTTTTAACAAATTTGCTGGTTCAATTGATGCCCTAGGTGGGGTACCTAGTAATGCAATAGCCCAAAAGGCCATCAGCTATGCTCTGGATCAGCGTAATAGTAAACGTCTGGTGAGCAGACTGGAGGGACAGGTATATGAAGTTGCCGGAATCGGTCAGCTCGGCGCAGCTTATATTTTTGTAAAAGACCGTAATATTAATACAGTTGAAAAAATCGCCAAGAAAAAATTTGCAGTTCTTGGGCATGATGCTGCTCAACGGATCATGGTACAGCGTATTAATGCCAAGCCGGTGGCCTCGGAAATTTCGAATTTTGTCAGTAAATTTAATAATGGACAGGCGGATATTGTTGCAGCGCCTGCGTATGCTTACCGGCCTTTGGAAATTTATAAAGGCATGGGCCCAAATGGCGCCATGATCAATTTCCCGGTAGTCAATGTTACTGCAGACCTGATTATCCGGCCAGATAAATTTCCACAGGACTTTGCTGCCAAGTCACGTCAATGGTTCTTAAAACAGTTGCCTCGCAGCATGGCTATGGTACAACGTCTTGAAGCAGGCATTCCTGCAAAATTACGAATCCAGCTGTCCAGTGAAGACCGTACTGCTTATCAACGTTTATTACGTGAAGGCCGCATCGATTTGACCCGTCAGGGCATTTATGATGAGACCATGATGCGTGTGTTAAAAAGGGCGCGCTGCACAGTAGAGCGGACTAACTTTGAATGTTCACTCTCAGGCGAATGATACAAAATGAAAGTTTTGTAGCTATTGATTTCCTGACTATAAGTGTAGATAGAAAATTTTAATTACTTAAAAAATGCAGAGATAGATCACAATTTAAAAAAATGGAGCAAATACTCTATTTTTTTTAAATAAAGCTGGGTAATATCTTGCAATGTAAGGGAAGTTCGAGAATAAAATCTCAAAAAAGGAAGAAAACAATGAAAAGAATAGTACTGACTGCTGTTACCACTGCACTTTTAGGTCTGGCAGGCACTGCTCAGGCCAAAGTAGATGTTTGTGTCTTCGATTTACTGGGTAAATCTGGTGAATCCTACAAAATGATGGAAGAGTGGGCATTGGCTGCAAAATCCTGGAAAGCAGATATTAACCTGGTTCCACGTCAGGATGAAGCTGTAGCGGACAGTGATTTCAAGGCAGGTAAATGTGATGCAGTTTTTATGACTTCAATGCGCGCCCGTCCGTATAACAAATTCGTGGGTTCTATTGATGCCTTGGGTGCTGTGCCAAGTAATGCTGTGGCCCAACGTGCAATCTCTTATGTACTGGATGCCCGTAATGCCGGCAAAATGACTACAACTCTGGGTGGTAATAAATATGAAGTTGCCGGTGTATCACCTTTAGGTTCAGCTTATATCTTTGTACGTGATAAAAATATTAATTCTGTTGAGAAAGCAGCAGGTAAGAAGTTTGCAGTATTGGGCTATGACAATGCCCAGAAAATTATGGTACAGCGTATTGGAGCACAGGCAGTCCTGTCTGATGTATCTAACTTTGTGGCCAAATTTAATAATGGCCAGGTCGATATGGTCGGTGCGCCGGCTTATGCTTATAAACCTTTGGAAATTTATAAAGGTCTGGGCAGTAATGGCGCGATGATGAATTTCCCGGTATTACAGGTAACCGCTGACTTGGTCTTGCGAGCCGATAAATTCCCGGCTGGTTTTGGTCAGCAATCACGTACCTGGTTTGCCAAACAGCTGCCAAAAAGCTTTTCAATGATTCAGCGTTTAGAAGCCGGTATTCCGGGCAAATATAAAATGAATCTAAGTGCTGAAGATAAGCTTAAATACCAGAAGATGTTACGTGATGGCCGTATGGATTTAACCAGACAGGGTATTTATGACAAAAATATGATGGCAGTATTGAAGAAAGCTCGCTGTGCAGTCGATAAAGCCAACTTCGAATGCTCTATGGCAGGCGAATAAATTATGGAAGTTAAAAAACCTGGCTATAAACCGGGCTTTTTTGTCTGTATTTTTATAGGTATGTAAGGTCAGTACTCAGCTGCCGGATAGAAAACAGAAAATAAGAAAAAATAAAATTGAAAGGATAAAATTATGCAATGGACTAAAGCACTTGTGCTGGGTGCAGGAATATTAATGGCAGCAGAAGCAGCTCAGGCAAAACAGGTTTTTTGTGTTTTTGATCTGGTCGGTAAAAATGGCGATGTATATACTTTAATGAAAGACTATCAGCTTGCTGCTAAAAACTGGGGAGCAGATATCGAACTGCGTGTAGGCCAGAATGAGGCAGTGATTGCTGAAGATTTTAAAGCCGGGAAATGTGACGGAATTAGTGTTACCGGTATGCGTGGCCGACAGTTTAATAAATTTACCGGTTCCCTGGATGCAATCGGAGCTATTCCGGACCTTAAGTTGGCTGTTAAGGTTATGCAAGGCTTAGCCAGCCCGACTTTTGCTAAATATATGACCAATAGTAAATATGAAGTTGCAGGGGTTATTCCGGTCGGCGATGCATTCTTGATGGTAAATAACCGTAGTATTAATACAGTTGCTAAAGCAGCTGGCAAAAAAATTGCAGTTCTTGATTATGATGAAGCCCAGAAGATTATGGTTCAGCAAATCGGTGCGCAGGCAGTTAGTGCCGATGTAACTAATTTTGGCAGCAAGTTCAATAACCGCCAGGTCGATATTATCGGCGCGCCGGCAGCCGTGTTTAAACCGCTGGAATTACATAAAGGTCTCGGTACCAAAGGCGCTATTGTTAATTATCCAATTCTGCAGGTAACAGGAAACCTGATTATTCGCCCAGACAAGTTCCCCGCAGGCTATGGACAAAAATCGCGGGAATGGGTCAAAACCCAGTTACCACGTGCATTTAGCATTCTTGGAAAAATGAAGGCGGATATTCCACAGAAATACTGGATGAATATACCAGCAGCAGATAAGCCGGGTTACCAGAAACTGATGCGTGAATCACGGATTGACCTGACCAGACGTGGTATTTATGACAAGCGCATGATGAAGCTGTTATGGCAATTCCGCTGTAAAGAAGACCGCAGTAATTTTGAATGCAGCCTACAGGATGAGAACTATAAATAAACCTGATAAAATAACTCAGGATAAACTTTAAAGTTCAGGCGCTGGCCATATATTGAGTATGTTATACTTTAAATATATGGCCTTTGCCTTTTAAGGCAGATGAATTTGTTGAGGAACGCCCAGTATGAATGCCCCAGCTCTTGTGTTGTCAGATAATGCTGCAAATAAAGTGCGCCAACTCCGTGAAAGCGAAGGGAATCAGGATTTAATGTTACGTGTCTATGTAACAGGAGGCGGCTGCTCAGGATTCTCTTACGGTTTTAACTTTGCCGAAAGCATGAATGAAGATGATGCTGAATTTACCAATGGCGATGTAACCATGCTGGTAGATTCACTAAGTTACCAGTATTTGGTAGGTTCAGTGGTTGATTATATTCAGGGACTGGAAGGATCACGTTTTATCGTTGAGAATCCGAATGCTACTACGACCTGCGGTTGCGGATCTTCATTTTCAATCTAGAAGATAACTGTTTAAAAAACCCATCCTGAGATGGGTTTTTTTATCATTGTAGTTAAGCCTGAATCTGCTCCAGGATAAGCTGGCTGACTACAGCAGCTTGCTGCACAGGAAGCCAGTGGTTGGCCTCTAACATGACTTCACGGTACGGCGCCTGTACATAACGCTGGTTTAGTTTAACGCCAGCATCACTAATAGCCACATCCTGGGTACCGCCGATAAACAGAGTAGGGACAGTGACCGGATCGAATCGCTGGAAACGGGCATTGAAAGGTAGTGCCCGATACCAGTTCAGGCTATAACTTAAACGGCCCTGTTCCAGCATTTCTGTTTTGAAAATTTCCAGTTGCTGCTTGGTCATCCCTGAATTTTTAAGTAAACCCAGACCTATTTTTGGAAATTTTTCAAATAATAATTCTGGCAATTTAGGCAGCTGAAATAACCCGATATAATAAGATTTAAATAGCTGGTCCGAGGCAAGCAGGGCACGCAGGAAAGCACCCGGATGAGGTACAGATAACACCACCAGATTTTTTAATTTTTTAGGGTAATGCATAGCGTATTCCCATGCCACAATTGCTCCCCAGTCATGGCCAACCAAATGCACTGGCTGGTTAATCTGGTCAATCAGCAGATCCAGATCTTGAAGTAGCTCCTGCATCCGATAAGCCTGACGTCCTTCAGGGCGTGCATCAAGGCTATAGCCACGCTGGTTCGGTGCAAAGGTACGAAAACCTGCTGCATTGAGCTGAACCCGGACCTGATCCCAGCATTGTGCCGTTTCGGGAAAGCCATGGAGCAGTACCACAGCTTCACCTTCTAGCGGACCGCTATCGATCAGGTCAAAGCTCAGTTCACCACGATGATAACGCTCAAGGCGCTGTTTACTTAAATCAATCATCTTTTTTCTCTTATTGTTACTTTGAATTTTTGTTTAGTCATATATTTTAGTAAAAATCACTGCGGTGTATCTTCACCAGAAGGTATGCTTTAGCTCATTTATAGCTCGTCTAATCAGGTTGCAGTCATACTGCCTAAAATGCGAAAGCCTTGTGCACCGGTAACAGCAGGCAGGTTACCACTTTGCTGCTGTACAAACCGCATAGCAAGCCAAGCAAATGCTGTTGCTTCTACCCAGGTTGGACTAAGGCCCAGACTGTCAGTAGTCTGCACACTCCACTGATGCTTGCGCAGGCGCCAGCGTAACTGGTCTAATAAATGTGCATTGTAAGCACCGCCGCCACATACATATACTTCACCTGTATCCAGTCCTGAACGGTAAATGGCTTTTTTAATTGCCCTTGTAGTCAGCTTTAATAAAGTAGCCTGTACATTTTCGGGTGTATCTTCCAGCTCATCATACCCCAGATCATCATTACGCCAGTCCTGTATCTGCTCATCCAGCCAGTCCAGATTAAAGTCTTCACGTCCGGTACTTTTTGGAGGTTCTTTTGAAAAATACTCATGCGCCTGTAAGCGTTCCAGTAAAGCACGAATTGGCTGACCATAGGCAGCCCAACTGCCATTTTCATCATAAGGATGACCTGTATAACGCTGACACCAGCCATCCATCAGGATATTGGCCGGACCGGTATCAAACCCATAGACTTTCTCGGGCTGACCAGCAGGTAACAGACTGACATTGGCAATACCTCCCAGATTTAAAATCACCCGGTGAATTTCAGGATGCTGAAATAGGGCCTGATGAAAAGCTGGCACGAGCGGTGCACCTTGGCCACCGGCTGCCATATCACGACGACGAAAATCAGATACCACTGCAATACCGGTCAGTTCGGCAATAATATGAGGGTCACCAATCTGTAGGGTAAAATGATGTTCAGGACGATGACGAATAGTTTGGCCATGTGAACCGATGGCCCTGATCTGGCTACGGTCCAGAGCATTTTTTTCAATCATCTGGTTAATACCATGACCGATCATTTGGCCCAGAGCAACATCAGCAGCTCCCATCCGGTCAATTTCATTATCATCTGGCAGGGTTAATGCCATCAGCTCGTCACGTAATTCCGGATCGAATGGTAATGTCAGGGTAGCGTGGAGCCGCAGAGGATCAAAAGAAGCAGCAACGATATCGACACCATCCATGCTGGTGCCGGTCATTACCCCGATATAGATCGCTGTCATGATGATTCTTAAGCCTGCAATGTGCTGAAAAAGTGTTAGTATATCTCACAAATTGTATAACTGATGTGTTTGGGTTTTGTGATGTCAAATTTCCTGCCGGCTGAAGAACAACTTGCCCTCATTCAACGAGGCACTCATGAAATTATCTCTGAAGAAGATCTTCTGAAGAAATTAAAAGAAAACCGTCCCCTTAAAGTTAAAGCGGGTTTTGATCCAACTGCCCCTGACCTGCATCTGGGTCATACGGTTTTAATTAATAAGCTTAAAGTATTTCAGGATTTAGGCCACGATGTATATTTCCTGATTGGTGACTATACTGCCATGATCGGTGATCCGACCGGCAAGAGTGCAACACGTCCGCCATTATCGCGTGAACAGGTTCTGGAAAATGCCAAAACCTATCAGGAACAGGTCTTTAAAATTCTTGACCCGAATAAAACCAAGGTGGTATTCAACTCAGAATGGTTTGCCAGCAAGACTGCGGCTGATCTGATTCAACTGGCTTCCCAGCAGACCGTTGCACGTATGCTGGAACGTGATGATTTCACCAAGCGCTATAGCAGTCAGCAGCCGATCGCGATTCATGAATTTTTATACCCGCTGGTGCAGGGTTATGACTCAATTGCTCTGGAAGCGGATGTTGAGCTTGGTGGTACGGACCAGACATTTAATCTATTAATGGGCCGTACCTTGCAAGGCCGCTATCATCAAGAGTCTCAAGTCTGTATTACCGTACCAATTCTAGAAGGCTTGGATGGTGTACAGAAAATGTCGAAGTCTCTGGGCAATTACATCGGTGTATTTGATGCACCAGGCGCAATGTACCAAAAGGTACTGTCGATGCCAGACAGCCTGATCGAACGTTACTTTGAACTGCTCAGCTTTAAATCGATGCCTGAAATTCAAGAACTGCTCAAAGAGATGACAGAAGGCCGTAATCCGCAGGAAATCAAGCGTATTCTGGCACTGGAACTGGTTGAGCGTTTCCATGGCAGTGAAGCAGCGGCCAATGCGCATAAAGGTGCAGGAAATATTATTACTGAAGGTGAATTGCCAGAAGGCACACCTGAAGTAACTATTTCTCGTGCCGAATTTGGTGGTGAGATCTTTATTGCGTCCATTTTACGTACTGCGGGTTTAACTAAAAATGCAGCGCAGGCTAAAGATGCTGTAGCACGGGGCGCCGTTAAAGTTGACTGGGAAGTAGTAGATGCAGACTTTTCAGTAAAAGAAAATAAAACTTATATTATTCAGGCAGGCAAAAAGGCGATTGCTAAAGTTACCTTTACTGACTAAATAGATGAATAAAAAAGCAGGTCTCTGGACCTGCTTTTTTATCACTTTTATTTGACAGAATCATTTGAACTATAGGATATATTGCTAAATAGCGTGATTTATCAGTTTTTCTATCACTGATCTTAGGATCTTAATCTCGGCTTCATTACCTTCAAACTGCTCAGTTTGATTACGCTTGAAAATATCACGAATTTCTAGAGTAGCGTTAGAGTCGATTAAACCCAGATAGGTCCCGACCTGGCGTAACTGGTCAATTGAACGTGAACCATTGGTTGCCCCATAACCCACATAGGCAGCAGGTTTGCCTTGCCATTCTTTACCTAAGTAATCTAGAGCATTTTTCAGGGCTGGACTATAACCATGATTATATTCAGGACTAATAAAAATAAAGCCATCACCTTCGGAAATTTTTTCTGCCCATTGCTGTTGTTTTGGCTGGTCATAGATACCTGTAATGGGCGGATGGCTTCCGGCAAAAACAGGCAAATCCCATTCTTTTAAATCAACGATTTCAGTTTCCAGGGTGTTATAGTCAAAACTCTCAATAGCCTCGAGAACCCATTTGGCCACCTTAATAGCAGTACGACCTTCACGTATGCTGCCTACAATAATATAGATTTTCATAATATTTTCCGGTTGGGCATGATCTTTATTAAACTAATTATTTTTTTGGAAAGCGCCTAGACAGAATTTGTATCTCTATTTTAAAACATCAAAAGTTATGAACCAGTTTAATTTTTAAGCAGGTATAATCGTTAGATGGCTATTCAATATTTCAGATCGTTCGACCAGATCTATGACTGGAGAACAAGCTTTTGACATAATAAAATATCTGTATCCATTAATGCCTGTAGAAGGTGAAATATATTAATCTGCGGACATTGCTCTGTTTGGGAAAACTGCCAGGCCTGTTGCAATAAAATAATTAAAGCCTCACTTAACACCAATGTACTGTAGCTTTGAATATGTGCTGAAAGTAAAGCTATATTCAGCTGCCGCCTGAGCTCCAAGACAGAAATATCATAACGGTCTAATAAAAAGATTAATTCATTTGGTTCGGATTGCTTTAAGAGCTGTAAAAAAAGATGAGATACTTGGACTTGGGTAATCTGGTGCTGGGCACATTCATTCAGGGTTTGTAATAATGCTTCGCGTATTGCGCTAGAAAGACAACGTAATAAAACAGTTAGTGTCAGCATAACAACTCATTGTTTTTAATCATACAGCACTTAAGCTGAGTAATAATTTTTATAATTAAAACTGGGATAAAGTGTATGTTTAGATATCTGCCAGTCTTTATGGCTGATTGAATTCTAGCCTGATATATAGCCAAGCGTGAAGCTGCATTCATCGCTTTTTATTATATAGACCTTTAGAAAAACCATCTGCTGATCATTTAAATGATCAGTAAACTGGCTAGACATTTAAATATTTAGTTTATATTTTACTTATAATAAAAAAAGCCGGACATACACAGACCGGCTTTAGAATGATTGATTTTAGGCAGCGTCTAGATGAGTTTAATACCTTGCTGACCTGCTGGTGTAACCTTGAAGATTTCAACCTCAAAACTGATATTTTTACCTGCCAGCGGATGGTTAAAGTCTATCTCGGTCATGTCATCATTCACTGATCTGACCACACCGTACAGGCTGCTTTTAGCTTTGTCTTCAAACTCGATCATTTGGCCAACCACAGGGCGTTGTTCAAATTTGACCGTATCAAAGCGTTGAATATTTTCCGGATTCCACGGTCCAAAGGCATCTTCTGCCGGTAAATGTACAGTACGGCGGTCACCTGCCCTTAAACCAAAAAGAGCCTGTTCAAAGCCTGGCAGTAAATTACCGTCACCAATCACCAGACTCACCGGCTCTTCACGGCTGCGGGTATTATCTATTTCAACACCATCTTCAATGGCAACTGAAAAGTGCAGCTCTACCTGAGAACCTTCTTCAATTCGGGTATCTTCATTCGGGTTGAGTAACTCTGTCATTTTGTTGCCTCTGCACGTTGAATCCGGTGTTTTTCCAGAAAGAAAGTATCGATTAATAACAGGATTGTTCCAAGAGTGATGGCACTATCAGCAATATTAAATGCAGGAAAGTGACTGTTCTGATAGTAGACATGAATAAAATCTACTACATAACCCAGACTGACCCGGTCTATCAGGTTACCGATGGCGCCCCCTAGAATCAGGGCAATAGCCATTGGTAAAATGACCAGATGTTTTGGCATACGCATTAGCCAGAAAACAAACAGCAAGGAAACCCCAGCCGCCAGTCCGGCAAATAAATAACGCTGCCAGCCACCGGCATCAGACAGAAAACTGAATGCTGCACCATAATTATGTAGCAGCGTCCAGTTTAAAAAGGGCAGTACGGCTACCGGATCGGCATAGTTCAGATGGTTTGTTGCAATCCATTTGGTCCATTGATCCAAAATAATGGCAACAATTGCCAGCCCGATCCACACCAGATTATGTGGATAGAACTGGAACCAGCCTTTTCTTTGCGGTGTATTAGGCATATTTTCTCTCTTCGCCCTGACCAGAAGGAAGGTTAATTAGGCAGCGTCCGCAAATACCTGGATGACCTGCATGTGTATTAACATCAGGCAGTACATGCCAGCAGCGAGCGCATTTTTCACCTTCTGCCGCTGAAACTTTGACACGCAGACCTTCGAGCTCGGTACTTTCACCTGCTTTCTCAAAGTCATGAACAATAACCTGAGAGGTGATCAGGACAAAGCGCAGCTCATTGCCCAGTTGGTCCAGAATACTTTTTAACGCTGGTTGGGCCCAGAGTTCAACCTTGGCAGAGAGGTTAGAGCCGACCAGTTTAGCGTTACGTGCTGCTTCAATCTGTTTGTTTACTGCAGATTTTACTGTAATTAATGTTTGCCAGTTTTCTTCAGAAATCAGATTGGCTGTTGAGGCCACCGGAATCTGATACCACTCGCTCATAAATACATATTTTTCTGACTGCTCAGGAATCAGTGGCCAAGCCTCTTGTGCAGTAAAGCTCAGGATTGGGCTCATCCAGCGGATAAAGGCCTGTACGATATGATATAACGCAGTCTGCGCAGAGCGACGTGCCTGCGAGTCGGTTTTGGTGGTGTACTGACGGTCTTTAATAATGTCCAGATAAAAACCGCCCAGATCATTAATACAGAAATTGGTTAGTGAGCTACAGACGACATGAAAGTTCATTTCATCATAAGCAGTAAGGATGCTCTGCTGAACCTCATGCGCACGTTGCAAGATATACTGATCCAATGCAATCAGCTGGTCTACTGGCAGTGCATCAGTACTTGGCTTAAAGCCATTTAGATTGGCCAGCAGGAAGCGTAGAGTATTACGGATACGGCGATAACTGTCGCTAACACGGTTAAAGACTTCTTTACTTGCTGCAATTTCATAGCGGTAGTCGCTTGAAGCAACATATAGGCGTAGACCATCAGCTCCCAGCTGCTTGATGATGTCATCTAGCGGGATATAATTCCCTAGCGATTTTGATAGCTTGCGTCCGTTTTCATCTACTGTAAAGCCATGGGTCAGTAAGGCTTTGTAAGGCGCACGGTTATGAATCGCTATAGACGTCAGCAGGGATGACTGGAACCAGCCACGATGCTGGTCTGAGCCCTCTAGATAAAGGTCAGCCGGGCTTTCCAGATCTTCACGCTGGTCAAGTACAGCATAGTGGGTTGTACCTGAATCGAACCAGACATCCAGCGTGTCACGCACGGCATTATAATGCTCGGCATCATCACCAATAAAGTCTTTCGCTTCACGGTTAAACCAGGCATCAATACCTTCCTGTTCAATCAGCTTGGCAACTTCTTCGATCAGTTCCGGAGTACGTGGATGCAGCTCATTAGTATCTTTATGTACAAAAAACGGAATTGGCACACCCCAGGTACGCTGACGTGAGATACACCAGTCCGGGCGGCCATCAATCATGGATTCAATCCGATTTTTACCCCAGCTTGGTACAAATTCGATGTCATCTTCAATCGCATCCAGTGCACCCTGACGTAAATTTTGCTGATCCATACTAATGAACCATTGAGGCGTTGCACGGAAAATAATAGGAGTCTTGTGGCGCCAGCAGTGTGGATAACTGTGTCGAATTGGCTGATGTGCCCACAAACGGCCTGCTGCACCAAGGGCTTCAATGATTTGCGGATTGGCTTTATAGATGTGTACACCCGGGAAAAGTGGTGAAGTTGGCAGATATACTCCATTACCACCCACCGGATTATCGACTTTCAGCTGATAGAGCAGACCAACTTTATAGTCATCTACACCATGGCCAGGCGCAGTATGTACTGCACCCGTACCACTGGTTGCAATCACATGTTCACCTAAAATGACCGGAACCTGGCGATCTGCCAGAAGTGGGTGCTGGAGTTGCAGGTTTTCAATCACTGCGCCGGTAAAATCGGCCAGTACTACCGGGTTTTCTAGCTTATAACGTTCTACAGCAGACTCTACCAGATCTTTGGCCAGAATCAGATTGTGTAAGCCTTTGTCTGTCTGGGTCTGTACCAGCTGATATTCAATTTCAGCATGTACTGAAACTGCCTGGTTAGCCGGAAGGGTCCATGGTGTTGTGGTCCAGATAACAATATCAGTAGGCACATCAATTTCTACCTTCAAACGGGTAGATAAGTCTTTTAAGTCAACGACACTAAAACCGACATCAATTGCATCAGATTTTTTATCTTCATATTCAACTTCAGCTTCAGCCAGTGCCGAGCCACAGTCCATGCACCAGTTCACCGGCTTTAAGCCAGGCTGAATATGACCATTTTTCTGAATCTGGCCCAGTGCACGAACAATATCTGCTTCCTGCTTGTAATTCATGGTCAGATAAGGATTATCCCAATCACCCAGTACGCCCAGACGCTTGAAGTCGTTACGCTGCAGATCAATTTGTTGTGAAGCATATTCACGGCATAATTTACGGAAAGTGGCTGCATCAACTTTTTCGCCCACTTTACCTACTTTTTCTTCAACTTTGAGTTCAATTGGCAAACCGTGGCAGTCCCAGCCTGGAACATAAGGTGCATCAAAGCCAGATAATGTGCGACTTTTAACAATAATATCTTTTAAGACTTTATTGACTGCATGACCCAAGTGAATTGTGCCATTTGCATAGGGAGGGCCATCATGCAAAATATATTTTTTCTTGCCAATACGCGATGTGCGAATCTGCTGATAAATGTTGTCGGCGTACCACTCTTCTAACCATTTTACTTCACGTACTGCCAGATTTGCCTTCATGGCAAATTCAGTGCCCGGCAGATTTAGTGTGGCTTTATAATCCACAGCATTTTCAGGAGTTTGCTTATCGCTCATGCAAGTTGTCTTCCAGTTCAATCAGCTTGAACGCTGACGGGTTTTACAATCAAAAAAACAGAATTTAAACAGGGAATTTGGGGGTATTTCTACGAAACTCAATGAGCTTGGCTACATCATTATCAATTCCGGTCTTTAATGCTTCAAGCGAAGGATAATTTACTTCACCATGCAGATATTTTAAAAAAGTGACCCGCACCAGCAAGCCATACAGATTAGCAGAAACCTCAGGAAAGTGTACTTCTAATCGCCACTCTGGCTGTTGCTGCTGAATTGCGGGCCGTGTTCCCACATGTCCGGCACCAAATAAACTCTCCGGTCCATAACCTGCAATTCCGGGTAAATCTGGGTGTTCCAGACGTACTCTGGCAGCAAGAGAATTATGCTCAGAGATCACTTCTACCGCATAAATTCCATGCAGGCAGGGCTTATGCCGGTTCATCCCTACATTAATGGTCGGGAAATTCAAGGTACGCCCAATCTGGTCACCATACTGAATTCGACCCACCATACTGTAGGGACGTCCTAAAAGCTGGGCAGCAAGAGTCAGGTCACCCTGCTGTAATACCTGCCGGATCCGTGTCGAACTGACTCGCTCTCCCTGAAAATCGACAGTATTCAGATTAGTGACTGCAAAGCCATAGTTTTTTAGAAATTCGCTATTGCCTTGCCGGTTTTTTCCAAAATGAAAATCATCACCCAATACTAGGCTATGAGCATGAAGCTTATCTTTTAAAAGGGACGCAAAGCCTTCTGCACTCATGCTACGGAACTGGTCGTCGAATTTGGCTACAGCAATATAGTCCACACCAAGTTCAGTCAAATACTCTACTTTTTCACGTAGTGAGCTGATACGGGGAGGAGCTTCGTAGCCCTTGAAGTATTCTAGCGGTTGGGGCTCAAACAGCATAACCAGTGTTTTTAAATTTTTCTGGGCAGCAACAGTTTTAAGCTGAGCAATCATGGCCTGATGTCCAAGATGGACACCATCAAAATTGCCAATTGTCACTGCGGTTGCAGGCAGCTGAAAATCGGGCATCAGGGCATTCAGACGGAGCAGCTTCATGGGCGAAGAAATCAGTGCAAAATTTGAAAGGTCATATATTGCCATATTCTCACAGTTTCGTCTTGTTGTTGTGTTTTTACTCATTTTTTTGGCTGATCAATAAATTATATATCATCTTTATTGATTTATATAATACAAATAAATCAATTTTATTTATATGTGGGCCTTTTTATAATTAGTGCTGCATTAAAAATTCGATCAGGTACAGTAATGAACAGGCCATTTGAACAGCTAGGGCAGCCACGAGATATCATTCGTCAATTCACACCTAACTTGTTTACCGTCACTATGGGAACGGGTGTAGTAGCACTTATTTTACCTGAACTGTCATCTGGTTCAATTAATCTGTGGTTAGGAGGTGCTTTCCTCTGGCAGATCAATATTATCTTATTTATCAGCTTTAGTCTGCTTTATAGCCTGCGCTGGTTGTTCTATCCCGCCGAAGCCAGACAAATCTTTTTTCATTCAAACATGAGTCTGTTTCTGGGTGCTATTCCTATGGGCTTGGCTACTATTGTAAATGGATTTTTAAAATACGGTTTGCCGCTATATGGCGATTCTGCACTAGAAATAGCCAAACTGCTTTGGTATATCGATGTCGTTATGGCAGTGGGAATTGCTTGGTTAGTACCTTTTTGTATGTTTAGTTGCCAGCAGCACCAGTTACACAGTATGACAGCGATCTGGCTATTACCGATTGTAGCCTGTGAGGTTGCAGCAAACTCAGGTGGAGTATTAGTACAATATCTGGCTATAAGCCAGCAGACAGTGGCTATATTGATGGCCAGTTATGGGTTATGGGGGATTTCAGTACTGCCAGCTTTTGCCATATTAACTATTCTGATGTTAAGACTTGCCCTGCATCAGTTACCTTCTAAAGATATGGCGATTAGCAGCTGGCTGGCATTAGGTCCTATTGGAACGGGTGCATTGGCTTTACTGAGCTTAGGATCACAGGCACCACGCATTCTAACTTTTATTGGACAGAAAGATTTAGGCATGTTTTTGCAGTATGCAGGTACTGCCAGCAGTTTGATTCTACTGGGGTTCGGGCTTTGGTGGCTTGGTCTTGCAGTATTGACGACCTTAAAATATATAAAAAGAGGTCTACCTTTCAATTTGGGGTGGTGGGGTTTAACCTTTCCATTAGGGGTGTTTACACTGGCCATTTACACTCTGGGCCAGCAGCTGCAGCTCTCTATATTACATAATATTGCCTCTAGCTTGGCCTATATTTTAATCATACTCTGGGTGGTTGTTGCGACTAAGACCGTACAAGGGTTTTATCGTGGCAACCTGTTGTTCTCACCTTGCCTGAAAAGTTTTCTGGACAAGGGTTAAGTATTTACAGTGGATTAATCAGTCCTTAGTACCTTGTACCTGAGTTAACTTTATTTTCTAATAATCAAATTTTAACGAGTTTTCTAAATGGTAGAGCAATCTGCACTCATCATGGCGCTCCCAAGTGAATCTAAAGGTCTGTTTGAGCAGGCCGGTATTCAGGTTCATTACAGCGGTATTGGCAAGGTCAATGCAGCATTTAAAGCCTATGAGGTGATTCAACGTACTGGATGTAAAATACTTTTTAACTTAGGTACCGCAGGCAGTAGTCACTTTGATACCCACTCACTGGTCGAGGTCAGCAGTTTTGTACAACGTGATATGGATGTCTCTCCTTTAGGTTTTGTCCCGGGCATTACTCCAATGGATGAGGAAATACCAGGATGTATTGAACTGGTTTCATACTTCGATCAATTGCCTAAAGGAATCTGTGGAACTGGTGACTCCTTCGAAACAGGCTTGCCTAAAGTGTCTTGTGATCTGGTGGATATGGAAGGTTATGCCCTGGCTAAAGTTTGTAAAAAACTTGGAGTACGCTTGGTATCTGTCAAATATATTAGTGATGGTGCCAACACCACAGCACATCTGGATTGGGAAAATAATCTGCTGTTGGGAGCGCATAAACTGTTGGATTTATACCAGCAAGCAAGGCTTTCATTTCAATCATAAAGAACAAGTAAAAAGGCCAGAATTAAAGAGCTGAAGCATTAATTCTGGTTAGCTTCGGAAACTTCGGTTGAAAGCGTGACCGGGCTATATTCAGAGCGCGGTAAAATACCATAGAGCATCAGATGGATAGTATGTTCGATAGTCCTCTGGTAGGTGCTTTTACTTTTAAGCGTTTTTCCCATCACCATTTCAATTTGAGTACTAAAATCAGCATAATTCTGGGTAATTGCCCAGATATTTAAAATCAGCAATTCCGGATCAATACCTGCAGAAATTTTTCCTTGTTCCTGCCAGTTCTGGATCACCTTGGCCTTACGCTTAAATAGTTTTTTCAGCGGGCCTTTTAAAATAGATAAAATATGTGGTGCACCCTGAATAACTTCTAGTGCAAACAGCTTGGAGGCTTTAGGCTGGTGACGTGAAACCTCGATCTTGAGCATCAGATAATTAGCTAATGCTTCAGCCGGCTCAAGGTCTACTTCAAGCGACTGTAGAGGAGCCAGCCACTTCTGGAGTACTGTAGTAAGTACCTCAACATATAAAGCCTCTTTATTTTCATAATAATAAAAAATATTTGACTTATGCATGTCGGCCAGCTGAGCAATTTCATCCAGACTTGCCCCGTTAAAACCATACGTAGAAAAAACGTCTAGAGCTGCATTTAAAAGTAAATTCCGTTTTTGAGTGCTCTTCTTTTGTTCCATTGTTCCCCACAAATATCGATAAAGTCATAATTGTAAGACAAATGGGTCGATTTGTGCACAATTTTGCAAAGTAATTCTTCCAATATGCTGAATTAAACACCTTTTTTAACATTTGGTAAAAAAAGTAACTCATAATAAATTGATAGTTAATAACAAATTAGCTTAAAAAATAATTTTAAAATAAAATTATTTTTAGCTGTGAAAATTAAATGAAAAATCTTTTTTAAAGTACCAGATATATTTGTTATAAGTTTAAGAAATTGATTTTAATAATTATATTTAGTATAGAATGAGTTTTTCATGACTATACTGTAAAAGAAGTTATGATCTTTACCTTCTTGTTAAAAGATATCTTGTTTATATAGCCTCATGTATAAAACAGCCATCTCAAGATGGCTGTTGGCGTGTATGAGTTTAGGTGGCTAATACTGCATCTAAAACTTGCTGCTCCAGCTCGGTGAACTGGACACTCTTTTTACGGGGCCGTGGTAAATCAATCTTAAAATGATGAGCAATCTGGCCTTTATCCAGTAGAATAATCCGGTCAGCCAGTTGTACTGCTTCAGCAACATCATGAGTGACTAAAACAGCTGTGAAGCCCTGCTCACGCCATAACTGTTCAATCAGATTTTGCATTTCAAGCCGGGTAAGAGCATCGAGTGCGCCTAAGGGTTCATCCAGTAATAAAACTCGTGGTGTATGGGATAAAGCTCGAGCCAGAGCAGCACGTTGCCGTTGTCCGCCTGAAAGTTGGGCGGGCCAGTTACTGGCTTTTTCAGCGAGCCCCACCTTTTTGAGTAGCGCTACTGCATGGGCATGACGGTTATGGGCCAAACCTAGCTGTACATTCTTCTCGACAGTCTTCCATGGCAATAGACGTGAATCCTGAAACATAACCCGAATATCATCTGTGGTAATATCTTCACGAAAATTCTGTGCAGACTTGAATTTTATTTCACCGTAACTTGCTGCTTCCAGGCCAGCAATTAGACGTAGTAGAGTACTCTTGCCACATCCGCTACGTCCCAAGATTGCTATAAATTCTCCCGCCTGAATATGCAGATCTAGCTCCTCAAGAACTTTAACCTGCCCATAAAACTTATGAAGCTGCTCAACCACAATTTCTGCTCCATTCTGCGGCTGAGTGGTAAAATTCGTACTTGGCTTAGCTTCTATATCAACTGATAGCGGTATATTTAAATTGCTCATTAGTATATTCCTGTTCCTATTGTTGATAGCCGGGATGCCAGCGCAGCAGATAGCGTTCCAGTCCTTGAGCCAGAATATCTGCCAGCTTGCCTAAAAGGGCATACAGGAGAATGCCGACCAGTACAATATCAGTCTGCAAAAACTCACGGGCATTCATGGTCATATAGCCAATTCCTGACTGCGCAGAAATTGTTTCGGCAACAATAAGCAATACCCAGACCAGACCTAAAGCAAAGCGTAGCCCGACCAGGATAGAAGGCATAGCGCCCGGTAAAATAATTTGCTGATAAAGCTGGCGACGATTCAGCCCATAACTCTTTCCCATTTCAATTAGCTGCGGATCAACTGATCGGATTCCATGATAGGTATTGATATAGATCGGGAAAAATACACCTATCGCTACCAGAAAAAGCTTGGCACTTTCATCTATTCCAAACCATAAAATAACAAGAGGAATTAACGCCAGAGCCGGAATATTACGTAGCATTTGCAAAGTAGTATCCAGAAGATTCGAGGCTACCTTGGAAGAACCATTTAATAGGCCGAGCAATAAACCTAGACCTCCACCCACAGCAAGACCAGTCAATGCCCGGGCCGTACTCACCTTGACATGCTGCCACAGTTCACCACTGATGAGTAAAGACCAGAAAGCTGTAAGTACGGCTGTAGGGGCAGGCAAAATCCGGCTTTGCAGTAAGCCGCTCATTGAAGTAAGCTGCCACAGAACAAGTAATAATAAGGGCACTAACCAAGGCAGCAGATGTTTTCTAAATACACCTGTTCCACGTGAAACGTAGTTATCTATACTATTCTTTTGCATCATGCCCCTTCCTTGACAATTTTATTATCTGCTAGCCGGTCAGGTACATAATTATTGGCAACAATCTCACCGAATGGACCGGTCAAGTTAGGCTGGGCCAGCTTTTTACGGGTCTGTAATGGCAGTAAAGGAAAGACCAGTTCAGCAAAGCGAATAGACTCTTCCAGATGTGGGTAACCTGAAAAAATAAAGGTATTAATACCTAGATCTGCATATTCCTGAATACGGTCTGCTACAGTCTGCGGGTCACCGACTAGCGCAGTCCCGGCACCTCCACGAACCAGACCTACACCAGCCCAGAGGTTTGGTGATACTTCTAGTTTGCTCTTATCGCCATTATGTAATTCAGCCATACGACGTTGACCTACTGAGTCCATTTGACGGAATTTTTGTTGTGCAGCGGCAATCGTAGCGTCATCTACATACTGAATCAGTTCATCAGCTGCGGCCCAGGCTTCTGCACTGGTTTCACGTACAATTACATGCAGACGGATACCATAGTTTAGACGACGTCCTTTTGCAGCGGATTTAGCCTGCATGGTCTGGATTTTTTCTTCTACTGCTGCAGGCGGTTCTCCCCAGGTCAGGTAAGTATCGACCTGCTCAGCAGCCAGTTCTTGAGCAGCTTCAGATGAACCACCGAACCAGAGCGGAGGATAAGGCTGCTGTACAGGCGGATACAGCAGTTTAGCATCATCAACACTTAGCCGTTCGCCATGGAAAGTAAAGCTTTCACCTGTATGAGAACGGGTCAAGATTTCACGCCAGATCTTGGTGTACTCTGCTGCTGTCTGGTAGCGTGTAGCATGGTCTTCATATACACCATCACCTTTTAGCTCTTGCTCATCACCCCCTGTAACCAGATTCAGTAATACCCGCCCGTTTGAGAGACGGTCAAAAGTTGCTGCCATACGGGCTGCCAGAGCAGGGGTGGTTACGCCAGGGCGCAAAGCCACCAGAAATTTCAGGTTTTTAGTGGCATCAATCAGGCTGGCAGCTGTAATCCATGGGTCTTCACATGAGCGGCCGGTCGGAATCAGTACACCTTCATAACCCAGGTTATCTACAGCCACTGCAATCTGTTTCATATAAGCATGATCAACCTGGCGCCCACCTTTACTGGTGCCTAAATAGCGGCTATCACCATGAGTCGGAATAAACCAAAAAATTTTCATCTCAGTATCCTTATCTGTCTAAATCAGTTTTTAGGTGTAGGGACCCAGACCACTTGGCTGACCTGGATTGATTTTGGAATTAATTTGACCTGTTGAAAGAGATCAGCAATTTCTTGTTGTGCCTGTACGACTTCAGGTTTAAGGCTATAAATAGGAGAGGGTTTGAGCCGTTTATCTATAACCCGTTGGGCAATATTTTGTTTAAGGCCGGTACTTTGCTGATAAATCTTTAATGCCTGTTGCTGGTGTTGAAGTACCCATTGATCGGCAGTATTTAAACTTTGTAGGATCTTTTCAGTTGCACCGGGATGCTGCTCAATAAATTGTGGGTTAGCGATATAAAATGAATAAGTCCGTGCAAAGGCTTGGCCGTCAATTAATACCTTGGCTTTGGCATCCAGCTCTGCTGCACTTAAGTACGGTTCCCAGATCGACCAAGCATCAATTGACTGTTTATCGAAAGCTGCCCGTGCATCTGCCGGAGGAAGCCAGATGGGCTGAATGTCCTGCCAGCTTAAACCAGCCTTTTGTAAAGCTTTAGCCAAAAGTTCATGAGCACTTGAACCTTTCTGTACCGCTATCCGTTTACCTTTTAGATCTGCAAGTGTACGAATTGAACTGTCTGCAGGTATTAATAATGCCTGTGCATTCTGGGGAACCACTTCATAGCCAATGTATTTCAGATCTTTCCCGGCCGCTTGTGCGAAAACAGGAGGAGTATTACCTACTGCACCAAAATCAATTGCGCCAACTGCCAGTGCTTCCAGCATTTGTGGGCCAGCTGGAAACTCTTTCCACGCCACCTGAACGCCGGGAAACTGCTGTTCAAATAGCTGTTGCTGGCGAGCGACTAACAGATTCAGTGAGGATTTCTGGTATCCGACCGCCAGGGTTTTGAGGTTGTCTTCTTGAACGGACTGTTGACCCGGTGCAGTATCAGAACTGGTTTTCTGGCAGCCACTCAGACCTAAGGCTATAAAACTGCTAATTAAAAAATTTTTGAGTGAGTACATCTGGCATCCTTCTTATTGTTATGGTGTTTGCTTTAAAATCGCAGCCTGAATATCAAGTTTGACAGGTATTAATTTTTGGGCATAAAAGGCATCAGCTACTTTCTGCTGCGCATGAGAAACTTCCTGGCTAATTGGTCTTACCCCAAAGCCCATACGTGAAATAGAAGTTTTTAAAATATTATGTTCCAGTCCGGTTGGTTGTTCTAACAGACTGGCTGCCTCGTCCTGATGCTGGGCAACCCATTGGGTCGTAGTGTTTAATTCTTGAATAATAGTCTGAATGACTTTTGGGTTGCTTTCTGCAAATTTACGGTCGGCCAGATAGAATTGCAGGTTATTGACCAACCCCTGACCATCCTTTAAAACCCGGGCACCAAGTTGCTGTTCTGCTGCGGCCAGGAAGGGGTCCCAGATTACCCAGGCATCGACAGAACCACGTTCAAATGCAGCACGAGCATCTGCCGGTGGCAGATAGATCACCTGAATATCTTCAAGCTTTAAATCATTCGCCTCTAAAATATTCAGCAGTAAATAATGAACATTAGAACCTTTATTCAGTGCAATCCGTTTGCCTTTTAAATCAGCAACAGACTGTATGGGAGAATTCTTCTGGACTACCAATGCTTCCCCATGAGGCGCGCCCGGCTGATTTGCTACATAGACAATATTTGAATTGGCTGCCTGAGCAAAAATAGGGGGAGCTTCACCTGCTTCTCCAAAAGCGACACTTCCGACATTTAAACCTTCAAGGAGCTGTGGACCTGCAGGAAATTCAACCCAACGAATCTTTATACCTTGTGATTTGAGAGCATTTTCCAGACTACCTTGGGCCTTTAGAATCGGTAAAATGCCATATTTTTGAAAACCGATATTCAAGACCTGAGTCTGAGGGTCAGATTTGGAACAGCCACCTAGAAACAGGGCAGTTGCCAGACTGCTCAATAAGATGGCAGAACGGGCCCAAGAAATTTGCTGGCTGTTCATAGAAAAAGTGCTCCTGGCAGTGAAATTTAACAATCACATACAGCCTAAGATGCCCGGTAATGCTAAAAAAATAAGCTTTTATCGTTTAGTTATGAAAAAAAAAGCTAAAATATAAAACTGCTTAACTTATGAGTATTTATGATTTAAAAATTAATATTATTTTTAATTAAATATCTGAATATTATTATTAATTTTTTATTGAGCTAAAGAAGAACCAGAAATAATAATTAAAAACCTTAAAAATCCTAATTTTTATTTCTGGTTCAAAGATATATTTATTAAAAATAAAGCTAAATATTAAGGCCGGTTCTATAACTGTTTTTTAAATACCAGTGAATTTCGCTGATAGTTATAAAGTGCCTGCCGGGTATTGGGTAAATCATCAACAGAGGCTGGCATGAAACCATGTTCTAGGAACCAGTGTGCTGTGCGGGTGGTCAGTACAAATAGCTGCTTGATTCCATTCTCTTGTGCCTTTTTTTCAAGAAAATTTAAAATCTGGCTGCCTCGATTCGATTTGCGGTATGCCAGATGTACCGCTACACAGGCAATTTCTGCCGAAGGTATTTCATTCTTCAAAGTTGGAATCGGGTAAAGTGCCGCACAGGCGAGAATGGTACCGTCACGCTCAATGACAGCAAACTGGTTGATTTCAGTTTCCAGCCGTTCACGTGAACGGTAAACCAGTATCCCTTCTTGTTCGAGGGGGCGTAACAGTTTGATCAGTCCACCTACATCCTGAATTCTGGCAGTGCGGACTTCTTCATAATGTGCATCGGTGATCATAGTGCCAATCCCATCACGGGTAAATAGCTCTTCAATCAGCGCACCGTCATACGTATAAGAAATCAGATGAACACGATTGATGCCTTCTAGGGAAGCATCGCGTGCCGCACGTAAATATAAAGCCTGGGTTGGATCTGCCTGTTCATGATGTTCTATATAAGGGTCCAGCTGCTGAGGTGTTAATTCACGCAATAATTGCTGTTTGGAATTTAATAGACCTTGCTGCTGGCCCAGAAAAATCAGTTTATCGGCTTTTAGGGCAACAGCTGTTTTGGTTGCGACTTCTTCTGCCAGCAGATTAAAGACTTCGCCTGTAGTGGAGTAACCAGTCGGACCGAGCAGTACAATACTGTTATGCTCAAGATGCTGATGAATACTGGTACTGTCTATGGAGCGGACCTCACCGGTTAACTGAAAATCGATACCATCATGAATACCATAAGGTTTAGCAGTGACAAAATTACCAGAGACTACATGGATAGCTGCGCCGTACATAGGTGAGTTCGCTAACCCGGTAGAAAGTAAGGCTTCAATTTGCAGACGGATTGAGCCTACAGCACTCATGACACAGCCAAGAGACTCACGTGTAGTAATCCGGCGGTTCTTATGAAATGGTGCACTCAGCTGAAACTGTTCCAGATTCCGGTTAATCTGCGGACGGGCACCGTGAACCAGAACCAGACGAATTCCCAAGGAATTGAGCAGGGCAATATCGTGAATAATATGCTGGAAATTATCATGGCAGACCGCCTCACCTCCAAACATGATGACAAAGGTCTTATTACGATGCGCATTAATATAGGGAGCAGAATGCCGGAACCAGCGTACATTGAGTTGTTCAGTAGTATTCGCGGTTTCCACAGAATTCATAATATGCCTGATCCAGTTGCTTATTCAGTCTGCTGATTCTAATCAAAAAACAGCAGGCAGGTATATAAAAAGCAAAAAAACACCCGGGTCAGTGCCCGGGTGAATATGTATCGATGTAGGACTGAATTAGCCCAGAATCCGTATGATACGGTTGTTACGTTCATTGACCAGCACATAGTCACCATTAATTTTATACCACTGCTGATAACGGGCAGGCTTATTCAGGTGACGGCTATCACGGTAGTCAACCTTGTAACGGTTGTTATCATACTGACGAGGCAGCACCTGACCACTGCGCCATTCACGACTTGGATTTACTCGTGAAGATGAACGGCGATCATCCCAGCGGCGGTCATCATAACGACGGTCGTCATGGCTCCAGTGTGGGGTATTAGGGCGGTCATAACGCTGATCATAATGCTGTGGTGCGGCCATAGCACTGGTAGTAATCAGCGCGCTCAAAGATAAAGCGATACCTGTAAGTAATGTTTTCATGTTTTTATCCTGCGTTGCAAGCTCATCAATTTATAACGCTACTTTAGGCAACAATTAGATATAAAGCATGAAAGCCGTTTTATTGAATTGTGAAATTAATGAAGGAATTGAGAAGGAAATTAGAAATTAACTCGACAGAAATAGCCAGTTAGCCCTATGTAAAAAGGCCTAAATTGTATTTAGGCCTTTTTATTCTGGATGAACGGAATAATGAAGAATATGTATCAGTCCATAATCCTGATAATACTGTGTTTATCTGAATCGACTAACAGATAATCATTATTGACC
Organism: Acinetobacter sp. 1294596; assembly: GCF_000582925.1. Classification (NCBI taxonomy): domain Bacteria; kingdom Pseudomonadati; phylum Pseudomonadota; class Gammaproteobacteria; order Moraxellales; family Moraxellaceae; genus Acinetobacter; species Acinetobacter sp. 1294596. The sequence continues at coordinate 26,320 of NZ_JFCC01000012.1, forward strand.
TTGTACCATTGCTGATTACGCGAAGGTTTCGGCAGGTCATGACTTTCATATTCAACCTTATAACCGTTGCCCCGGTAATGTTGCGGCATAATATAACCGGTTTGCCATTTGTGCTGTTTCAGACGACTGACTCCACGTTCTTCACGCATACGACGCTGTTCACGGACAGAATCTTCGTCCTGCTGGAACATCTTGCCATGTGGCCCGCCACGTCGGTCCGAATGGTCCTGATTTTTATGAGGAGGTGCTGCAAAAGCTACACTTGCCATGAAGGTAGAGAAAGATAATGCCAGCACAGCCATAATCTTTTTCATGTTTAATCCTCAAATTCATACTTAAAATTTCTTTACCCATCTACTGTACGAAAAAAAAACAGAGAAACTGTGAAGATAATTCAACTAATTATTTAAAATTGCAGAGACAATGCGTACTTAATATAAAACAAATTAAGTATTCTCCATACTATTATTATTTATATGTATCGGTAAATTTCTGCTTTAAATATTTAAGCTTATTTCTGCTTTTACTCATTCTTGGCATAGAGCAAGATATGATCTCGTCTATGCCTGTAACCTATTTTGCAATAGCAGTAGTTTAACTTGGTATAGCCTGTTTTTATTTAAGCCCAACAGTGATTCAAAAATAAAATCCGAGACTAATCCTGAGCATCGATACTCTGCCCATTCATATGACGGCTGTCTTCACCCATCAGGTATAAATAAGCCGGCATAATTGTTTCTGGTGTCGCTAGCACTTTTGGATCTTCATCTGGAAAAGCCTTAGCCCGCATGGCTGTTCGGGTGGCGCCCGGATTAATGCAGTTAAAGCGTATATTCGGATGCTGGTTTTCTACAGCAAACAGTTTGCTTACCGCTTCAATAGCAATTTTAGAAACAGAATATGCACCCCAACGCTCACGAACTTCCCGACCTACACCTGAACTGGCAAAAACTACCGAAGCATGTTCAGATTTTTGCAGTAGAGGCAATAGGGCCTGCGTTAGTACAAAGGGTGCTCGCAGATTTACCGCCATCACGTCATCCCAGACTTCAGCTGGATAATGGGCCAGTTCGATACGCTCACCCAAGATACCGGCATTATGCAAAATCCCATCTAGACGTCCGAACTGTTTATCCAGAATATTGACCAGATGTTCATAATCCTGTGCGGAAGCACTGGACAGTTGTAAAGGCAAAATGGCAGGTTGAGGTGCCCCCAATGCTTCAATTTCATCATAAATGACTTCAAGCTTGTTCAGGGTACGGCCATGCAAAACAACTGTAGCCCCATGCAGGGCATAACTTAAGGCAGCAGCGCGGCCAATACCGTCACCTGCACCCGTGATCAGAATAACCTGATTTTTCAGTAAGTCTGGACGAGGTTGATATTGTGAGTATTTCATAGGCAAACCTCCTCATTATTATGATATGTCTAAAGTACTACGGGTTTTTCTGATTCCAGTTTCAGCAGTTGGCATACCTTCTGCCGCAGTTCAGAAATATCATTCACTATACAATCTGCCTGCCAGGCCGTTAAGTTATCTTTGTGGCTTAACGGTAAATAGCCGTAAGCAGCCAAGATGGTATACATTCCTGCATTACGACCGGCTTCAATATCACGCGGATGATCCCCGACATAAATAATCTGCTCTGCCGGAAGATTGATTTGTCTAGCAGCTAAATACATCGGTTCCGGATCAGGTTTGGTTCTGGTGACATCCTCAGGGCAGACCAGTACTGCACAGCGTTCTGTTAAGTTCAGGGCAGCAAGTAAAGCCTCGCTTAAGCCACGGGGCTTATTAGTCACAATTCCCCAAGGAATACCTCGAGCTTCCAGTTCATCAAGTAAAGGGTACATGCCTTCGAACAGGTCTGTCTCAACTGCAATATCTGCTCCATATAGGTCCAGAAAACGCTGACGGTGTGCCAGAAATACCGGATCATCGACCTCAAGATGCGGATAGACCAGTTTGACCATGGCTCGCGCACCTTCAGACACCTGGGGGCGGATCAGGTCTGCTGCTACCACCTCACAGTTTTCGGCACGGCACATATCCTGAATAATGCGGATAAAGTCAGCTGCGGTGTCAATCAAGGTACCATCAAGGTCAAACAGGACAGCTTTCATTCTGTGACTTCCTTAACGGTATGTACCATATAGTTGACATCTACATTCGGTGCCAGCCAGTAATGTTTGGTCAGCGGGTTGTAATGTAAACCGGTCATCTGTTTAAGCTCTAGCCCGGCAGCCCGGATGTCATGGGCCAGCTCGGATGGGCGTATAAACTTGTGATAATCATGAGTACCTTTAGGCAGCATCCGGAGAAGGTATTCGGCACCAATAATAGCGAACAGATAAGATTTCGGATTACGGTTAATGGTAGAAAAGAACACATGGCCGCCCGGTTTTACCAGAGTCTGACAGGCTTTAATAATAGAAGCCGGATCTGGTACATGTTCCAGCATTTCCATACAGGTCACAATATCGTACTGGCCCGCCTTTTCTTCAGCCAGCTGCTCTACCGGAATTTGGCGGTACTCAATATTCTGCACATTTTCCTGCTGGGCATGCAGGCGGCCAACTGCTAAAGGCGCTTCACCCATATCTACACCCAGCACTTCAGCCGCACCGCGACGCGCCATACTTTCGGTCAAAATGCCACCACCACAACCTACGTCCAGTACCTTTTTACCAGCCAGGCCGCCGCTGAGCTCATCTACCCAGTTCAAGCGCAAGGGATTGATCTGATGTAAGGGACGGAACTCAGAATGCTGATCCCACCATTTGGCTGCAAGTGCTTCGAATTTAGCAATTTCTTGTGGATCAACATTCAGTTGCGACATGACAGTCACCTCATTATCCGGTTAATGATCAGGAATAAAATATTCAGACTTAGTGTAGCGTTAATTCCAGAAAAAGCGATAAAAGCTGTAAAAAAGTTCACAGAAGGAAAACGATTCTGGCATATTTAATTTATAGTGAGCTCATAAACTCGGCATAACAATTCAGAGGAATCTCAGCGTCAATGAAAAAGTTTATTTTAGGTAGTTTGTGTACTGCTGTAATGGCATTTTCAGGTAGTGCCATGGCAGCCAATTTTGTAGCAGGCAAGGATTATACTGTAGTGGCCAATCCTGTTAAGGTTGAAGTACCGGGCAAGATCGAAGTCCGTGAGTTTTTCTGGTATGGCTGTCCGCACTGTTTTAAGCTTGAGCCGCATATGCAGGCCTGGCTTAAAAAAATACCTAAAGACGTACGCTTTGTACGTACTCCGGCTGCCATGAATAAAGTCTGGGAACAGGGTGCACGTGGCTATTATGTGTCTGAGGCACTCGGTGTACGCCAAAAAACCCATCTGCCATTATTCCATGCAATTCATGTCAACAACCAGCAGATTTTTGACCAGGCTGCTCAGGCAAAATTCTTTACCAAGTACGGTATACCAGAGAGTAAATTCAACAGCATGTTCAACTCTTTCTCGATTACCGGAAAAGTGGCGCAATCTAACCGTCTGGCGCAGCAATACCAGTTAACTGGTGTACCCGCTGTAGTTGTAAATGGTAAATATATTATTCAGGGTGAAGATGCTAAAGTTACCCAGGTACTTGATTTCCTGATTAATAAAGAGCGTAAAGCCAAATAGTCTAGAGTTATTTAATTATTTAAGCCGTTTTCTGCCAGGGCAGGAAACGGCTTTTTTGTTTATTGGAGCGTAAAACGTTAGGGTTTAACCCGAGGATATCAGCGACACGACATAAAATGTCGTTTTGCCTCAATAAAAGCCTAGTTTGCTTGAATTTAGCTTGTTAATATAATTTTATGAAAACACTTAAATTACGCATAAAAGACAAACATTGCAAGGAGTTAGACCAACTAGCATTAGAGGTAAACTTTGTCTGGAATTACGTCAATGATTTGTGTTTCAAGCACCTACAAAGAACAGGAAAATTCTTCTCAGCTTATGACGTTGCTAAATATACTAAAGGCGCATCTAAAGAATGTAATCTGCATAGCCAAACTATTCAGGCTGTCACAGAAGAATTAGTCATAAGACGCAAGCAATTCAAGAAAGCAAAACTAAAATGGCGTGTTAGTAATAAGAAATCGGCTAGGCGTTCGTTAGGTTGGATACCCTTTAAGAAAGTAGCAATCAAATATGCTAATGGCTATATTCAATATGGCAAGCACCAATTCAAACTATGGGACAGTTACGGACTAAGTAAATACAATATCAAAACAGGCTCGTTTGTAGAAGACAGTCGTAGACGCTGGTATGTGTGTCTAGTGGTTGAAAATGTTCAACAAGTAAAGACCAATACAAAAACATCAATAGGCATAGATTTAGGCTTAAAAGATTTAGCGACCTGTTCAAATGGGGTAAAACTCAAAGCCCCTCAAATTTATCGCCAATACGAACAAAGATTTGGTATTGCACAACGTGCAAAAAATAAGAAACGTGTCAAAGCGATACATGCCAAAATCAAAAATATACGACAAAATATGTTGCATCAATTCAGCCATAAACTGGTGAATGAACATGCAGCGATCTTCGTTGGCAATGTCAATGCCAAAGCATTGGCACAGACCAAACTAGCCAAGTCTGTGCTAGATGCAGGTTGGACAACACTTCGATCCATGCTCAAGTATAAATGCGAGAACGCAGGAGTATGGTATGAAGAAGTCAACGAGGCATATACCACCCAGACTTGTTCGTGCTGTGGTTCACGCTCCAGTAGTCCGAAAGGTAGAGCAGGGCTTGGAATAAGAGAATGGCAGTGTGTGGAATGCGGTACATTCCACGATAGAGATATAAACTCAGCACTCAACATTCTTGCGCTCGGACATGAGCGTCTCGTAGGAGGAATCCCTGTCCTTTAGGTCGGGGAGGATGTCAAAGAACAGAAATTAAGGTAAAATCTGCAAAAGCTCTACATCAAAAATTAGGGTACTATTCGGTGGAATAGCGTCACCGGAACCAATTTCGCCATAAGCCAGCTTGGCTGGAATAAAGAAACGGCTTTTACCGCCTTCTTTCATGGTCTGTAAACCCTCAGACCAACCTTCAATGACTTGGTTCAGCTGAAAAGCTACCGGTTGGCTACGTGCAATTGAACTGTCAAACACGGTACCATCTAGTAAACGGCCTTCATAATGTACTTTGACCTGTGAGGTTGGCTTGGGAGTTTTTCCCTGCCCCGCTCGAATAATTTGATATTGCAGGCCAGATTTGGTGCTAATAATACCAGGTTTTTTCATATTTTCTGCTAAAAATACTGCACCAGCCTGCCCATTTTTGGCAGCCATCTTCTGAAATTCAATCAGCTGTTCAGCTTCCGCCTGCTTTTTATATTGAGTTAAGGCTCGGGCCATTTCCTCTTCAGTCAAACGGGCAGACTTACCTTCAGAACCTTCTTTTAGGCCCTGAATAAAAGCTTCCAGATTAAGGTCTTTCAAGGTATCTGCATTGGTACGACCCATGACATAGCCATAGCTATAACCCAGCTGGTCTTTTTGCGGACTTTTATTGGTCACAGGTAACGCCCAGACAGAGAAGCTGGCCGAGATTAAAATAGAAGCGAGCAGTGTTTTTTTCATAAAAAATCCTGAAGGGTGGAGGGTACTCAGACCCTCCTGTGCATTATTATTGTACTTTAAGCAGCTCTACATCAAAAATTAGAGTGCTGTTTGGTGGAATCGTACCAGGTACGCCTTGTTCACCATAACCAAGTTTAGCAGGTATATACAAGGTAGCCTTGCCGCCTTCTTTCAGTAATTGTAAGCCTTCTGTCCATCCCGGAATGACCTGGTTTAAAGAGAACTCGACTGGCTCACCACGGTCATAAGAGCTGTCAAATACTTTTCCATCTGTCAGCTGGCCTTTATAGTGAACTGTCACACGGGAAGTAGCGGTAGGCTGCTTACCTGTCCCCTCTTTAATGATTTTATATTGCAATCCTGAAGCTGTAGTCTGTACATCAGCTTTTTTAGCATTTTCAGTCAAAAAACTGTTACTGTCAGATTCAGCTTTTTGAGCCTGTTCAAGCTGTTTTTTCTGCATATCTTGCTGGAACTGCACATACGCTGCCTGTAGCTCTTCTTCAGTATAAGCTGGCTTGGCACGGGCGTGTCCCTGACGGATACCAGTTACAAAACTGTCAACATCAAGTTCTGGTGGAGTTTGATGTGCAACTTCATAGCCCAGCGCATAACTGATTTTCTGGATTGAAGAGGCATCTTTGCTCACATTACCGGTATGCGTCACAGGATGCTGGCTGGCATAGTAAACAGGGATCAGGGCAGCACCGCCGAGGATAACAGCAACAGCAATAGGTAAGGCTTTACTCATAAAGGGCGTTCCAGTTCATTTTATCTTTTAACATCGACCATGGGGTAATTAGGTCATCTAACTCTTTTAGCATAGAATATTTTGCAATCAAACAATATGTTTTTTCTGTGCATTAAAATCCTACTTTAAACTTGTATAACAATCTATCTGCCACCGTAACAATAAAAAGCCGGAATAAATCCCGGCTTTTAAATTATTTCAAAACTGATTTAATCATCCTTTTTTGCCTGATACGCATAAGCATAGTTATAGCCATAACCATAACCTGCCGCAGTACGCTGAATATCGTTGAGAATGACCCCATTGACTTTTACACCTGCCTGTTCAAAACGGTTCACTGTAATCTCCAGCTCTTTCATCTGTGTTTTAGCATGACGAGCAATTAGAAGATTCACACCGGCATACTGGGCGATAATAATCCCGTCAGTTACTGCCAGTACCGGAGGGGTATCAATCAGGACATGATCGAAACTGGTCGAAGCGCGATCAAGAAACGCCTTTAATGATTCGGTACTTAAAAGCTCAGATGGATTTACCGGGCTTCTACCACGTGTTACAAAGAACAGATTTTCCACAGTTGAGCTTTGTAAAACATCTTCATAGTGATTCTGATGATTGAGCAGCTCAGCCAAGCCTGGATTAACTTCTGCATTAAAATATTTATGCATATAGCCGCGGCGCATATCGCCATCAATTACTAGAACTCGTTTACCGCTTTGAGCCAGAATCGTTGCCAAGTTAATAGTAATAAAGGATTTACCGATTTCAGGTGCTGGACCTGATAAGGCAATGATATTATTTTGGGCACTGGCTAACGCGAAATGAATAGCAGTACGCATGCTGCGCAGGCTTTCAATAGCAATATCATTACTATCCTTAACTGCAAGAATAGGAATATTCTTTTTCTTCTTGAGCAGTTTAATTCGGCTTTCTTGAATCGTAGAACGGGGCACAGTGGCATAAACTGGCAGGGTCAGCTCGTTTTCAATTTGTGCTGCATCTTTAATGCCTGTGCGCATCATATTGCGGAGTAAAGCTAGAAGTGTTCCTAAGAAAGCACCCACAAAAATAGCTAATATCAAAGTAACAAGTTTCTTGGGTTTAATCGGTTCAACAGGTTCAATAGCCGTATCAATAATACGTACATTGCCGATTTCGCCGGCTTTGGCAATCTTGAGTTGCTGATAGCTGTTCAATAGAGCAGTATATAGCTCAGTATTTACTTTAACATCTCGGTAAAGCTGTAAATAAAGCCGTTGTGTTTCAGGCAAACGTTTAATAGCTTGGGTCATTTCTGAAGTTTTTTGATTAATTTCAGCAAGCTGTGCATTAATTGCCGACATTAACGGATGGTCGGAGGTATATTTTGAGGATAGCTCTGCCTGTTGCTGTTGTAATTCGATTTTTAACTTTTCCAGTTCAATATTCTGTTTTAACATCAACTCCGCTTCTTGCGTTACGTCAATGGTATTGTATTTTTCTCTAAAGCGATTAAATTGAATTTCTGATTCTTCAAGTTGTTGTTTCAGCTCTGGTAATTGTTTTTCAAGAAAGCTTAAGGTCTGTGCTGATTCTAATGATTTTCGTTCGATATTCTGTGCCTGATAAATGGCCAGGATATGATTAAGGACCTGAGTAATATGTGCTTTATCTGCACCATTATAATTTAAACCGATAATACCCGAACTCTTTCCTTTTTCAGCGACACTATAAACCTGTTTAATCCACTTTACAGCGGATGGTATAGAAAGCTTGGTTATTTTGAAACTCTGTTCTAAAGGACTTTTAGTGTAAATTTGAATTTTCCATAAACCTTTGTCATTCAAGTCCTGATTAAGGCTATTTAATTTACCTGTAAATATAATCTCATTTTTATAAGACAAGCTGAAATCCTGGTTATCTAGAAATTTTAGAATAAGGGGCTTATCTATATAAAACTGAGGAACCTCTAGTGTCTGGACAACAAAGAACTGTTTTTTGTTTTGCCAAGTCACTCCATTATTTTTATAGAGGGTTCTGTCCTGATCTTCAGTGAGCAGACGATGCATTAAATTCTTCTGTTCATTATGGATACGTATATCCAGATTTAAATCTTGAATGGTCTGACCGAGCACTTTGCGAGAATTTAGGATTTCAATCTCCGCATCTGCAGGAGACTTTCCTCCTAAACCTCCGGGTAGGCTCGTCCCCAACTCTCCTAAAAGTGCAGCTGCACCTGCACCTTTACTGTCTTCAACCTGAATCATGGCATCGACCTGATAGGTGTTAGGTGTGGCACGTAAATACAGTAAGGCACACACCAAGCTTAAAATCATGCACAAGGCAATCAGTTTCCACTGGGCAATGAGAGCAAAGAATAGTTCTTTTAAATCAATGGTATCTTCTTGAGGGGTACTATTTGAGTTCATGAATTAACTGCTAAAAATATAATTAGAAACGGGTTTGCCAGTCGGAAACGTATTTTTGTATGTCATGACAGGTCTGATCAAAAAAAGCCTGATCATGTTGATAAGGATCAGGGACATCCTGATCTTGCCAATGACCTAAACGAAAAACTTTACCTTTAGCAAAAGGCCACTGTTGTTCAAGATGTTTTTTCTGGTTATTACTCATGACTAAAATGAGATCTGATTTTTTAATGAGCTCAGCATTAATCTGCCTAGCTATATGTGCACGTATATCAATATCAAGCTGATCCATACAGTGAATTGCTTTATCATCTGCATAATGGCCTACCATGGCCGATAAACCGGCAGATTCGATATTTAAATTAGGGTGGTTATTCTTCAGAAAATACTCTGCCATCGGACTGCGGCAAATATTACCAATACACACCACCAGTATATTTTGAATTTGCATATTATTTACCGAGCTGATCGAAACTGTATAGGGCATTAGAAAAAGGAATGATCTGATTTACAACACGTTGCCAACGAGTTAAACCAGTTGCATCTATATAAATAATGTCATTTTTTTGCATTTTAAACTGATTTGCCAAAGCTAGATTACCTAAACTGCTTAAATTCAGATGATAAAGGGTAGACGTCTTGGTACTTAAATCAGTTCGCATCACAAAAATACGCGCAGCACTTGCGGAATAAGGATTGATGCCTTCACTTTCACCGAGTACGTCACTTAGTGTCATACCTTGATCACGTAAAGATAGTGCCTGACTTCTGCTAGATTCACCCATCACATAAAGTTTTTGGTTTTGCTTCGCATTAACAAAAATAGTGTCATTGGGCTGAATCAGTAACTTATGTAAAGACAGGCCGTGTTTTTCCAGTTCAATTGCATTAAGATGATAGATCTGTCCATCACGGATCAGCTGAATATTAGTATTATCACCTGTTTCTGTATTTACTCCGCCTGCTTGACCTAAAGCGGTATAAATGCTAATAGGCTGGTCATTTAGCGTATACTGACCACTACGCATCACCTGACCATTGACAAAATAACGGCGACCTTCATAAGAAAGTACCCGAACTACGACATCAGGATGCTTTAAATAACGTGCAAAATGGGCTCTTAAATAACGATTGGTTTCTGCAAGTGTTTTTCCTGCTATTTTAACCGCCCCTAAGAGCGGGAGCTGCACATTGCCTGTTGGGTCAATAGGATAACCGGCAGCCTTTATATTACTAATATCCTGAATAGGAGGAGTAATTTCAGGGTAAGCCCATAACTGGATAGAAAGAACATCACCAGGACTTAGACGATAAATAGTTTGTTGGTGTTCAAATAAATGTTGAAGATTTTGTAAATCATTACCATAGCCAAGTTGAGAATTTGGTAAATTGTCCTGGGTAATTTGTACAACAGAGACCTGAGCTCCCTGATCGGTTTTGTAAGCGCCTTCCGTAGGCAAATCGTAGGTTTGCAGGCCTGAACTCACTGCACATCCTGCTATAGCAATGCTACATGACAGTAAAAGAGCTGATTGAAAATGTTGCACAACAGATACCCGAATAGTAATTTTTAAAAATTTTAGTGTGTAAGTATTTTACCGAACTTGGAAGATAGGTACAGCGTAATTTGTAATTTATTCGTCTTTTTAAGGCAATCTATCACGTACATAGAGTACAGATATTTTTTAAGTTACGCCATATTGAGTATTTTACAAGAATATTTCAAACAAATTTTTCTAACTGCTGATATATAAATTTCATAAATTTCTGCTAGTATTCCTGCCGAAAGATTCATTCTTCATAAAATACAGATATAAATTTAAAGGCCCCCAAATGCTACAGCTCTCAGACCTAAAAATTGCCATTATTGGTTTAGGCTATGTCGGTTTACCCCTAGCGGTCGAATTTGGTAAACAGCTGCCTGTTGTGGGTTTTGATATTCAGCAAAAACGTATACAAGAATTACAAAGTGGACAAGATCATACTTTAGAAGTGTCGCCAGAAGAACTTAAACAAGCGACACATTTAACCTATTCAGCCAATTCAGATGATTTAAACAGCTGCAATTTTTTTATTGTGACGGTTCCAACCCCAATTGATGAATTTAAACAACCTGATCTGACTCCGCTTATTAAGGCATCTACTAGTATTGGGAAAGTGCTTAAAAAAGGCGATGTGGTGGTGTATGAGTCTACCGTTTACCCAGGTGCGACTGAAGAAGCGTGTATTCCAGTCTTAGAACAAATGTCTGGTTTAAAATTCAATCAGGATTTTTTTGCAGGTTATAGCCCAGAACGGATTAACCCGGGTGATAAACACCACCGTGTCACCAATATTTTAAAAGTGACATCGGGCTCTACCCCAGAAATTGCAGACTTTGTAGATGCAGTCTATCAATTGATTGTGACAGCAGGTACACATAAAGCACCGAGTATAAAAGTGGCAGAAGCGGCCAAAGTCATTGAAAATACCCAGCGTGATGTGAATATTGCTTTAATGAATGAATTGGCGGTTATTTTTAATAAATTGGGTATTGATACTGAAGCCGTGTTGCAGGCTGCAGGAACCAAGTGGAATTTTTTACCGTTCCGTCCAGGTTTAGTGGGTGGGCACTGTATTGGGGTAGACCCATATTATTTAACCCATAAAGCCCAATCTTTAGGCTTGCATCCAGAAATTATTTTAGCGGCACGCCGTTTAAATGACCGTATGGGGGAATATGTTGCAACACAATTAATTAAAGAAATGGTTAAGCAGCGTATACAAGTGGTGGGTTCAAAAATTTTAGTGATGGGTTTGAGTTTTAAAGAGAACTGTCCAGATATTCGCAATACTAAAATAGTAGATATGGTCAAAGCGTTAAAAGAATACGATTTAGATTTAGATATTTATGACCCGTGGGTAGATCCGTTAGAAGCTGCAAAGGAATATGGTATAGACCCTGTTTCCAGTTTGGCGTATGTTAAATATGATGCCATTATTTTAGCAGTTGCACATGATCAGTTTAAGCAGATGTCTATAGATGAATTTAAAGTAATGGCAAAAGAAAAACATGTTTTATATGACTTAAAATATATATTAAATCAGTTAGATGTAGATATTCGACTGTAAGTATGTATAGATTAATTATAAGATCAGCTAAAGATCCTAGAATAAAAAACTCGATTTGGATGATGTCTGAAAAGCTAATTGCTATATTTGGCTTAATTTTTGTGACTTCATTCGTTGCAAAATACATCGGTCCTGAAAATTTTGGTAAGTTAACTTTTGTCGGTTCCATATTTGCGATTGTACAAACGCTATCCTTGATGGGCACAGAGAATGTAATTTTTCAAAAAACAGCCAAGAATCGTAAAATTGGAGAAAATATAATTTATGCCTCCAAAAGGTTAAGAGATTATATTTATGGTTCACTTTCAATAATTACTTTAGGTGGATTGTATTTTTATACAGATCGTTTAACCTTTATTTTTGGTATATCAACTTGTATTGCAATTTATTTTGCTGTACATGATGTTTATAGTATTTATTTTAATGCAATTCTCGAATCAAAGATAAATGCATATTGTAATATCACAGCGCTAATCATTTCATTAAGTGTGCGCTATTTAATTGTTTTATTTCAACTTCCGATTGAAACACTCGGTATTCCCATTATTTTACTAACACTAATACCATTTTTATTAAGAAAATATCTTTATACGAAAAAAAAGCTGTCTGTTGGCATCATGCTGCCATATGCTATAAAAAGATATAGACAGTATACTTTTGCAGTCGGTCATAAGCTCTTATTGTATTCACTTTCGGTTGCAATTTTTACTAAAACGGCACAGCTCTTCCTAGGTTTAGAGTCACAATTTGATCTTGGTATTTATACTGTAGCTATGACATTAGGTAACAGTTTTTACTTTGTTCTTCTCGCAATTATTTCATCTTATTTTACTGGAATCTATCAAGAGGAGAGCTTAGAAAAAAGTCAAAATAATGTTGCGCAACTTTATATGGTAGTGGTGGTTATTTCTTTGTTTGTCACACTAGGGTTATATCTTTTTGGACCTTGGGTTGTAAGCGTACTTTATGGCGTTGAATTTATTCGGGTTACTGAGATTTTGTGGCTAGCAGGTTTGGTAACCTTGTTCTCAGGACTGTCTACAATTGCAGAAAAATATTTGATTAAGTTCAATGCATATGAATATTTGAAACGGAAGACATTTATACTTGTGTTCTTTAATGTAATATTGACTTTTTTAATGGTCAAGTTGTATGGGTTATACGGTGGTATCTATGCCATTTTAACGACAGAAATCTTATCGGTGACCCTATTTAATTATTTTTTTAGAAATGGACTTATTTGGGATACTCAAAAAAGAATGTTCCTACCATCTACTTATTTGAAGCGGTAACAGTATGCTTTTAAGTTTAATTATCCCTATTTACAATGTTGAAAAATATATTGAAGAATGTTTGGAAAGTGTTTGTAAGCAACTTAAACCAGATATGCCAGTTGAAATAATTTTAGTTAATGATGGTACGCCTGATAGATCTATGACTTTAGCTCATAATTGTATTTTTGATAAACATCCTCATCTTGAGGATCATTTTATTTTTATTAATCAAGAAAATCAAGGCCAAAGTGTTGCTAGAAATAATGCATTAAAAATAGCAAAGGGTGAGTATGTGGGTTTTTTGGATTCAGACGATTATTTGTTACCAAACTATTTTTACGAATTAATGAAAGTTATAAATAAAAAAAAAGTAGAAATAATTCATTTTAATGCTAAACAGTATAATGAAGAGCAAGGTTATATTGAAGATATTTATTTTGTTAAACAGAGTAAAATTGCGATTAATGATGAATTTTATAGGGAGAATTTATTCTTACAGTCTTGCTGGTATCCTTGGTTAAGAGTTATAAAGAAAGATATTTTAATTAAATTTGATTTTGATATTAATGTATATATGGAAGACAAGCTGTATTTTCCAGAAATTTATTATTATACAGATGGTTTGGAAATTTTTGAAATGCGAAAAGAAATTATTTGCTATAGGCATCGGAATGGTAGCTCAATTAGAAGCGGTTATCCTGAACCTCTTTTAAATGGGATTGACTTGGGTATAAAGAAATTTATACCAACAAATAAAAGTCCGCTTTATTCTATTATTTATAATCAATTTTTATCTCAAAAAATATCAATAATGATAGATAGAGGGCAAAGTTTGTCTACAGTCTATTCATTTGTTATTAGTGAGGAGGCAAATATTAAGTTAAATTATAGAGTTAGTTATAAGATTTTTTTGTTAAAGTATTTTCCTTTTATCTATCTAGTGTTATTAAAGTTAAAAAAGAAATGGGTGTGAAAGAATATGGATATGGTTTTTAAAAATAATAAAATAATAGCAACTGTAATTTTTTTAACATTTAATATTGTTTGTATTTTATTTTACTTTTTTGGAATTTTTAATGACTTAAGTGATAGCTTCTATCATAAGTTTTGTGAATTTTTATATATATTAAACTTTGCCCTAATCCCCTTTTTGTTTTATATTTATAGGGTGAAAATATTTTCTCCTCAAGGCTTGTTTTATATATCAAGTTGTTTGTTTGCTTTAGGTAGAGTTTTTTTAAGTTTTTTTGGTTTATATCGAGATTACTATGAATTGTATTGGGGGCAGCTTTTTTATTTTAATAATTTAGATTTTTTTGAGAGTTTAATTTTTTGGCAATTATCGTTATCTTCTTTTATATTAGGTAGCTTGATTTTTTCTACTCGGTTAGAGTTTAATATACAATTAAGCAATTTGAATTATAAAAAAACATTTTATATTTTAAACTTTTTAAGTGCAACTATACTTTTTATTATATGGTTTCCAATATCCTATGAAATGATTTCAATGTTTATGGTAGCTGGTTATGAAGGGTTGTATACAGGTCAGGCGGATTATAGTTTTGGTGCTCAACGTATAGCAAGTTTACTTCTCCCTATAATGGTAGCAACCGGTGTTTTATGCAATAATAAAAGAAGTTTATATTTTTCTTTATTTATTCTGTTTTTATATATATTAGTAAATCTATTTGTTGGCCAAAGAGCACTTTTATTTGTTTGGGTACTAATTGGTCTATGGATGTATAATTTAATAACAAAAAGAGATTTACCTTTTTTTAAAATTTCATTACTGGGTATTTCTTTAATGATTTTTGCACAATTTTTAGAAAGCTTTAGAGGAGGTCGAAGCGACTTTAGTTTAGAAAATCCGCTATCAAAATTTATTTATGTACAAAGTCTAACTTATATATTGCCATCAATAGTAAATAGTTTACATGCAGAATGGCCTCCATTGACTTATGTAACAATGTTTTTTCCTGTAGCTGGTTTGTTTTCATCGTTAGGTTTAGTGACAGGAAGCCAAAATTATAATTCAGGCGCTTTTTTTGCTTATACATTAAATAACTCTTTATTTGATAATGGGTTTGGTTTAGGGTGGTCTGTTTTTTTAGACTTGTATATTTTAAGTGGACGTAATTATTTGTTATTAAGTTTTTTTTCTTTTATATTAGGATTAGTTTTTTGTTATTTAATAGAAAAATCTAAAAAAAATGTATTGTTTTTATACGTATTATTGTCTTTGCTTCCTGCTTTTATGTTCGCACCACGGAGTTTGATGTATTCTATTAGTTCTGGTTTAATTTATTCATTTGTCTGTTTCCTCCTTATTTTTATTTTTGTTATTGTTATTAAAAAGAGATAGTTAAATGACTTTTGAGCAGCCTTTAATAAGTGTTTTGATTCCAGTTTACAATGTTGAAGCTTTTGTTAAAGAAGCAGTCTTTTCAATTTGTAATCAAACATATAAAAATATTGAAATAATAGTAGTTGATGACTGCTCTACTGATAATACATATAATATAGTTGCTGAATTAGCTATGATTGATCCAAGAATTAGACTTTATAAAAATGATAAAAACTTAAAAATAGTAAAAACTTTAAATTTCGCATTAGAACAGGCAAAAGGAGAATTCATTGCAAGAATGGATGGCGATGACATAAGTACGCCAGAAAGACTAGAAAAACAGTTAGAATTTTTGTTAAAAAATCCTCAATATTATTTAGTGGGTTGTCATGTTAATACTATAGACCCTAATAATAGAATAATTGGTAAGCAAGAAATGCCAATCAATGATAATATTATTAATAAAACAATAAAGTATAGTTCGCCAGTTCTACATATTTGGTTAGCTAAGCGAGAAGTCTATACTAAACTTAAAGGATATAGAGAAATTCCTGGTGCTGAAGACTATGATTTTTTATTAAGAATGCATTCATTAGGTTTACTCTTTACTAATCTAAATAGTTATGAATATTCAGTTCGTATTCGTGACGGGAATACTACCTCTACAATTGGTTTTAATCAGAGATTGATGTCAAATTATGTGCTTGATCTATATGAGATGAGGCTAAAAACTGGAAAAGATGATTTTAGTGAATTGAATGTTTTACAATATTTAGAAAAATATTCTAAATATAAAGCAGATTTTGATCAGTCAAATATTTTTTTAAAATCTGCATTTATGGCAAAAGCTGATAAAAATTTTTTAAAAATGATATTTTTTGTAGGCTTATGTGTCATGAAATCTAGATTTCAATTGCAATATCTTTTAAAGCGATTGGTTTTTAAAATAATTACGATAGGCTAAGCTATGAAAATTCTTTTTTTAATTAACTCTTTAAAGAGCAAATCAGGAACTGAACGTGTTGCCATTGAGCTGGCAAACAAATTATCATTCATAGCAAATTATGATGTTACTCTTTTGAACAGAGAGTCTATTAAAAGTAATACAGCTTACCCTGTGGCTGATAATGTAAATGTAGTTGTAATATCAGGTAATTCCCTTGAATTTTATAAAAAATTAAAGATACATGTTTCTCTTCATTCGTATGACATTGTGATTGTACATAATATGGGTAAGCTATCTTTATTATGTGCTCTTTTACCTAAAATCAAAAAATTGGTTACATTAGAGCACGTGTCTTTTGTTAGTAGACCTATAAAAGTTCAAATTTTAAGTAAATTTTTTTACAAGTGGGTTGATCAGGTTGTGACCTTAACCCAGAAAGATAAAGAGCAATTTGATAAGTTTCATTCCAAAGTCATTGTTATTCCCAACTTTTCACCATTTGCTATTGTTCCGGAATCCACCCTTAGCAGTAAAAAAATTGTAACGATAGGTCGCTTAACTGATCAGAAAAATTATCTTCATTTATTGAAAGCTTGGAAAAAAATATATCAAATGATACCAGAGTGGCGCCTTAATATTTATGGTGAAGGTGAACACAAAAAAATGCTACAAGATTATATTGAGCGAAACTCTCTACAGCATGTTATTTTGAAAGGAAGCACATCGAATGTGCAAGAGGTATATAAGCAATCAGATTTTTTTGTAATGTCTTCTAAGTATGAAGGTTTACCCATGGTTTTAGTAGAGGCGCAGAGTTTCGGTTTACCTATTGTGTCTTATGATTGTCCTTTTGGACCAAGTGATGTTATTCAAGATCATAAAAACGGCTTGTTGGTTGAAAACCAAAATATTGAGGCATTGGCAGATGCGATTTTACAACTTGCTTCCTCTTCTAATATGTTAGCGGAATTTTCACAAAATTCATTGGTCAATGCTAAAAAATATCAGCCTGAACAGATCTTAAAAGTTTGGATTGAAAAGGTTTTGGAAGGTTAAAATTGTATGTTCTCGATTCTATTGTCCCTATATCATAAAGAAAAACCTGAATATCTAGAAAAGTGCTTTGAAAGCATCTGGGATCAACAGACTTTAAAACCTACTGAAATAGTATTGGTTTTAGATGGTTCTATTGGAGAAGGGCTTACGAAATCTGTAGAACATTGGCAGCAGAAACTCGGTAATATTTTAAAAATAGTTACTTTGGCAGAAAATGTCGGTTTAGGTAAGGCCTTAAATGAAGGCTTAAAGCATTGTACGAATGAATGGGTTTTCCGTATGGATACAGATGATATTTGTGTTGAAAAACGGTTTGAATATCAATTACAATTTATAAAAAATAATCCTAATGTAGTATTATTTGGTGGTCAAATTTTAGAGTTTGATCAAAATATTGATCATGCTGATAAACTAAAACCTGCACCCGAAAAGTATACAGACATTTTAAGGTTTTCAAAACAGCGAAATCCTTTCAATCATATGACCGTAGCTTATAAAAAAAGTATAATCTTATCCCTTCATGGTTACCAACACCATCTATTCATGGAGGATTATAATTTATGGTTACGTGTTATTAGTAAAGGATATGAAGTTGCTAACCTTAGTCAAGTACTTGTCTATGCAAGGGTTGGAAATGGAATGCACGCTCGGCGTCGTGGTTCAGAATATATTAAGAGTGAAAAACAACTTCTAAATTTAAAAATGGCTTTAAAGACTCAATCATTAATTTCTGCATACATTACATTTATTTTACGTTCTCTCTTTAGATTTCTACCAAGCAATCTTTTAGGTTTTGTTTATAATAACCTTCTGAGAAAAAATCCTAAATAAAATTTTGGTAAGTTATAAATGAATATTTTAATAACAGGTGCAACAGGATTTGTAGGTACAGCTCTGACTGAACGGGTGAGTAGTGTGTATGACACGATTGCTTTAGTCCGCACTCAGAATCATGTACTTTCTGCAAATATCCAACAACTCATTGCGGCTAATATTTTTGCAGCAGACTTACCCGAAAATATAGACGTTATTATTCATTTGGCAGGCCGTGCCCATATTCTAAATGAACAAACAACAGATCCTTTAACTGAATTTCGCAAAGTGAATGTAGAAGGCACTTTAGAATTAGCACGTCAGGCTTTGGACAGAAAAGTAAAACGCTTCATATTTATGAGTTCTATCGGTGTGAATGGTTCAGTGACGCTGCAGCAACCATTTACAGAAGATGCTGTACCAAAACCCCATGCAGATTATGCTGTTTCCAAGCTAGAAGCAGAACAAGCACTTAAAAAACTATTTGCTGGATCAGACACAGAATTAGTGATTATTCGTCCCCCCTTGGTTTATGCAGCTCATGCGCCAGGTAACTTTGCTCGGTTACTCAAACTAGTTGCGAGCAATTTACCTTTACCTTTTGCAGGCACAAACAATAAACGTAGCTTTGTTGCTCTTGAAAACTTGGTAGACTTTATTCAAACCTGTATTGAACATCCGAATGCAGCCAATCAAACATTTCTAGTCGCAGATCAAACGAGTATTTCGACACGTGAGCTGGTGCAATATTTAAAGCAGGGTATGGGAAAACCCGCACATTTTATTTATATTCCACAGCCTCTTATGAAACTAGGCGCAGCATGTATTGGCAAATCCAAACTCTATGAGCAGTTGTTTGAGTCACTAGAGGTCGATACGATCAAAGCTCAGAAGTTGTTGGGTTGGACAGCGCCATTGAGTACCCAGCAAGCGATGCTGCAAGCGGGTCAAAATTATTTAAAAATGAAAGAGTAATTTACGTATGTCAATTTTTGCACTGAGCATCGTATTTTTTATACTGACATTACTATTCACAGGCTACATGCGCGCCTACGCCCTCAAGAAAAATATAATAGATAACCCCAATGAGCGTAGCTCCCACAGTGTACCTACGCCACGCGGTGGCGGCGTTGCGGTGGTGTGTAGCTACTTGTTGGCACTAACGGTGTTGATCTATAGCCAACAATTGACGGTACATATGGGGTTAACCCTTATGGCAGCAGGTTTCATCATCGCTTTACTTGGCTTTTTAGATGACCATGGGCATATTAACTCCATGCTGCGTTTAGCCGTACATTTTTTGGTGGCCATTGGTGTGGTCATCAGCTTGGGTGGTTTTAGTGAAGTCACTGTTTTTAATGGCCTGCAACTCGGCTTTATGGCTAATATTATTGCGGTACTATTTCTGGTGTGGTTATTAAATTTATATAACTTTATGGATGGTATTAATGGCATTGCTAGTGTTGAAGCCATTACTACTGTCGTTAGTATGGCTATTTTGTATTATGTACTCAATAGCACATTAAACTCAGACATATTGTGGTTATTGGCAGCCTGTGTATTTGGCTTTTTACTGTGGAACTTTCCCAAGGCTAAAATTTTTATGGGCGATGCCTGTAGCGGGTTTCTCGGCCTCACTTTGGGTATTTCGGCACTCATCGCCCTCAAAGAAAACTTGGCACTTTTTTGTGCGTGGATCATTTGTCTAGGTGTATTTGTGGTCGATGCGACCTATACCCTGATAAAACGCGTATTGAGCGGTTATAAAATGTATGATGCACATCGAAGCCATAGCTATCAAATTTTATCGCGTAAATGGGGCAGCCATACTCTAGTAACATTAGCTATAGCCGCAGTTAACCTATTTTGGTTATGGCCTATCGCCTATATTACAGTTACTCAAGATATGACTTATCCCGAAACTATGGTATTGATAGCTTATCTACCTTTAATCTTGATTGTCATTAAATTAAAAGCTGGAACACAGAATGCCTAAAAAAAAATTAATCATTTTGGGGGCTGGAGGTTTTGGCCAATCTCTTGCTGAGTTGGCAGCACTTTTAGAAAAATGGGAAGGTATTTATTTTGCTGATGATCGATGGCCAGAGCATCAATGTATAGACCAATATAATATTATTTCTGATATCTCATCTTTAAAGAATCAAAATCTTGAAGGATTTGAAGCTATTGTTGCAGTCGGAAATAACCAAATACGACAAAAGTGGCTACAATTATTACTAGATTTATCTGTACCATTAACCACTATTATTCATCCTCAAGCTGTAATTGCTCCAAGTGTTAATATTGAGCAGGGAGTGATCATTATGGCTGGCTGTGTAATTGGATCAAATAGCTTGATTCAGGAGGGAGTAATCTTAAATATCGGCACTTTACTCGACCATGACGTTATCGTCGAAGAATATGCACATTTGAGTATAGGTGCAAGAGTAGCAAGTGGGCAGTATATTTCCCGGCTCTCTTTTCTGGAAGTCGGCACAACTATTGGGCACTGATCCGAAGAATAGGGCACACTCATGTCTTAAACTAGCTTTAAAACTATAGAAAGTATTTTAAATTAAGAAGATCATCGTGAAACAACTTATTTTTAAACTTGCCTCAGTGTCCCGGCTCAGTAAACAGAGCTTTTTGATTCTGCTGGATCTTTTAATTTTTCCGGTCCTACTTTGGCTGAGTTATGCTATTCGCCAGTTTGATTTGGGAGTCGAGGTAATGCCAGGCCTTGAGCATGGGGTTATTTTAGTCAGTGTGTTAGGTGCTGCTTTTCTGGCCCTGTGCGGAATTTACCGTTTCATTGTACGCACCTTTAATGAATTTTTCATGATGAAGCTGGCAGTAGCAGTGGTACTCATGATTGGCACACTTTATGCCTTAGCCTATTTTTCTCCTGCTTTTATCCCGATGTCTATTCCTTTTATGTTCGGCTTTATGATGTTTGGCTGGGTATGGTTTAGCCGGGCAATCATCCGTTTCGTTATTAAAGGTGCTTTACAATCTGGTTTGGGACGTAAACGTATTGCGATTTATGGAGCTGGTTATGCCGGCCAGCAGATTGCCGCAGCGTTGTTTCGTTCAGACGAACACTTACCTGTATTTTTTATAGATGATAAAGCAAACTTGCAGGGTCATATTGTTGGGGGCTTGTGTGTCTATTCTATTCAAAAGGCACTTGAGCTTCTTAAAAAACATCATATAGAAGAGATTTTAATTGCTATTCCTTCGGCTAGCCGAGTCCGTAAAAGCGAAATTATTAAACAGCTAGAACCGGCACGGCTTAAAATTACCGAGCTTCCAGGCCTGACCAAGCTGGTAGATGGTGATATTAAAATCGCCGATATCCGTGAAGTCGATATTATTGACCTGCTTGGCCGCGATCCTGTGCCGCCAATTGATCACCTTCTGGCTAAAAACATTCATAATAAGGTAGTTATGGTGACTGGGGCAGGTGGGTCAATCGGCTCGGAATTATGCCGCCAGATTATTAAAAACCAGCCTTTACGTCTGGTAATTTATGAATTAACCGAGTTTGCCCTGTACAGTATTGATAAAGAACTGCGTCTGGCGACCCAATGCGAGATTATTCCAATTCTAGGGACCGTACTCGACCAGCAGAAACTGGAACGGGTAATTGAGCAGTACGCAGTACAGACGGTTTACCATGCTGCAGCCTATAAACATGTACCACTGGTCGAATGTAACCCAATTGCCGGTCTTAAAAATAATGCCATTGGTACGGCCAATAGTCTGAATGCTGCCATTAAAAAGGGTGTGGAAACCTTTGTACTGATCTCAACCGACAAGGCAGTCCGCCCGACGAATGTAATGGGAGCATCCAAGCGCATGGCAGAGCTATACTGTCAGGCAATGGCAGAAGAACAGACCCAGACCCAGATCAGTATCGTGCGCTTCGGTAATGTATTGGGCTCATCTGGTTCAGTAGTACCTCTGTTTAAACAGCAGATTGCTAAAGGTGGTCCGATTACTGTGACCCATCCTGAGGTTACCCGTTATTTTATGACTATTCCTGAGGCTTCACAGCTGGTGATTCAGGCCGGGGCACTCGGTACAGGTGGCGATGTATTTTTACTTGATATGGGGGAGCCGGTACGGATCCAGGATCTGGCACGGCAGATGGTATCTTTAAGTGGTTTAACAGTTCGTGAACAAGATACAACCGAAGGCGATATAGAGATTTGCTATAGTGGTCTGCGCCCAGGTGAAAAATTATATGAAGAATTGCTGATTGATCATGACAATACACAAATTACAGAACATAGCCGTATTTTAAGGTCATTTGAAAAACACTATACCTTTAACGAGCTGTTACCTGTATTTGAACGTATTAATAACATGACAGCTATTCAGACTGATATTGACTGGGCACTTGGCCAGCTTGAATATTATGTTGATGGCTATAAACGCAGTGGACTTGTTTCAGTAAACTAAACTTTGGAAATAATATGCAGATTAAAAAAGCGATTCTTCCGGTAGCGGGACTGGGACCCCGCTTTTTCCCCGCCAGTAAGTCTATTCCTAAAGAAATGGTAACTGTTGTTGACCGCCCGGCGATTGAATATGTGGTACGTGAAGCAGTAGATGCTGGAATTGAAGAAATTATTCTGGTAACCCATGCGTCTAAGGGAGCTATTGAAAATTACTTTGACCGTAACTTTGAGCTCGAAACCACGTTAGAACAAAAAAAGAAGTTTGACCTGTTAAAAGAAATTACTGAAATTATTCCTTCTCATATTAGTGTCATTAGTGTCCGCCAGCCGCAGCCACTCGGGCTGGGTCATGCTGTGCTCTGTGCCAAAGCAGTAGTAGGGAATGAACCTTTTGCTGTTCTGTTACCTGATGTTCTGGTGAAAAATGAGAAAGGTATAAATGATCTGGCACAAATGATGCAGCGTTATGAGACTGCACAGGCTGCCCAGATCATGGTAGAGGCCGTACCGGATGAGCTGGTGGATCAGTACGGTATTGTTGATGTTTCTCTTCTACCTGAAGCAGGTCAAAGTATAGCCATGCAGGGAATTGTTGAAAAACCTGCAGTTGGTACAGCGCCCTCTAATCTATCCGTGATTGGCCGTTATATTTTACCGGCAGAGATTATGCAGCTGCTTGAGCAGACGCCCAAGGGGGCCGGTAATGAGATTCAGTTAACGGATGCGATTGCGCTTCTACAGCAGAAACAGGTGGTAGAAGCTTACCGGATGCAGGGACAGACTTTTGATTGTGGTAGCAAGTTGGGTTACCTCAAGGCAGTGTTACATTATGGGGTTAATCATCCGCAGCTGGGTACAGACTTTAAGGCATTAATTCAGGAACTTAATTTTTAAAGCAGGAGGCACTATGAAAATTGCGGTATTTGGCGCAACCTTACAAGCCGCGGTAATGAGTGCTTTATGGGCAGAGACAGGCCACCAGGTCTACTGGTGTCAGGGAATTGAAGAAACCTGTGCACCAGGTCTTACCCTGGATACCCAGCTACTTGAGCTTCTTAGCCGGCAAAAACACTTGGGGAATTTAAATGAGACCAGTTTAAGCAGTTTAAAAGAAGATATTGATGTCTATTTTTTTGGCTTTAATCCCTCCTGTTTTCAGGAAGCCTTAGATATTGTCCAGCATTTAAGCCGTCAACCCATTATCCACCCGAAATTAATGATCAATGGTTCTACTTTTGGTTTGAAGGGTACAGCTTCACTACAGAAAATTCTGGCTAAAGAT
Organism: Acinetobacter sp. 1294596; assembly: GCF_000582925.1. Taxonomy (NCBI): domain Bacteria; kingdom Pseudomonadati; phylum Pseudomonadota; class Gammaproteobacteria; order Moraxellales; family Moraxellaceae; genus Acinetobacter; species Acinetobacter sp. 1294596. Next base: position 50,363 of record NZ_JFCC01000012.1, read on the forward strand.
GCCTGGGTTTACTTGCCTGACATGATTCAGGAGGGCAAGTCGGCCGAGAGTTTTACTCACTCACGTGAAGTCGTAATTGGTATTGATGAAAAATATTATGATTTTGCCCAGACCCAGACCCGTGAGCTGCTGAGACCATTTTTTCCATTGAGCCAGCAATATCTGTTCATGCCTATACTGGATGCAGAATTTACCAAGCTGAGTATTTCTGGCATGCTGGCCACTCGCATCAGCTATATGAATGACTTGGCCCAAGTCGCAGAAAAATTGCATATTGATATTGAAAATGTACGTTTGGGCCTAGGTGCTGACAGCCGGATTGGTTCAAGCTATTTACAACCGGGAGTCGGATTCGGGGGCGATAATTTCTCCAGGGATATTCTGACCCTGTCAGAAACTATGTCGAGTAGTGGTACCAACAGTCGCCTTTTACAGCAGGTCTGGGAGATTAACGAGCAGCAGAAGGAAATACTTTTCCGTAAATTATGGAATTATTACTGCTGTGACTTGCAAGGTAAAACGGTTGCAATCTGGGGTGCGGCTTTTAAGGAAAATACCAGCAGTACTATTAATTCTCCAGTGCATACCATGCTGGAAGCCTTATGGGCGCAGCAGGTGACTGTAAAACTGCATGACCCGGCTGCTTTACCAGATCTGGAAAACTATTATGGTAAGCGTAAAGACCTGATTCTCTGCCGTAATCCCTATGAAGCGGTACAGGATGCTCATGCACTATGTCTGATGACAGCGTGGAAAGCCTACTGGAGTCCAGACTATTCCCGTTTAAAACAGTTAATGGCACATCCTATGATTCTGGATGGCCGTAATATTTATGACCCAGCTTATGTCAGAGCCCAAGGTTTTGCCTATGAAGGAGTGGGGCGCATATGAACCAGAATATACAACAGACATCAGAGTTTCCCAAAAATATGCCGGCCTATCAGAAGCTGGAACAGCTGGCAGAGGCACTCAAAGCCCAGCATTTAAATGACCTGTTTAAGAATGAACCAGACCGCTTCAATGATTATTCTATTCATATTGAACAGTTGACCTTTGATTATAGCAAGCATCGGGTAAATCAGGATGTTATGGAACAGCTGGTAGCATTGGCTGAACAGCAGAAGTTACCGGAATGGATTCATGCATTATTTTCTGAGCAGGAAATTAATTACACCGAGCAGCGTGCAGCTATGCACTGGGCCTTGCGGTTGCCTGAAAATGAAGTAAAACATGCTGATCTGGCAGCACAGGTCCATGAACAGTTACAGCGTATGTATGGGTTGGTCGAGAAAATCCATGCTGGACAGTTCCGCGGCGCGACTGGTGAAGTAATACGGGATGTTGTAAATATTGGAGTAGGTGGATCAGATCTTGGTCCTCTGATGACCAGTTATGCATTAGGTGATTTCAAGGTTCAGAGCCGCAGATCTCTGGGGGTCCACTTTGTTTCCACAATTGATGGTAGTCAGCTATCAGATCTGCTGCATCAGTTACGTCCTGAAACCACCGTCTTTATTATTTCGTCAAAATCTTTTAGTACCATCGATACCCTGTCAAATGCCCAGACTGCACGGCAATGGCTAGAAAAAGAACTCGGCCAGCACCCCCATATTTTAAAAAGTCATTTTATTGGAGTCTCTACCAAGCCTGAAAAAATGACAGAATGGGGAATCGTGCCTGAAAACCAGTTACTGTTATGGGAATGGGTCGGTGGACGCTATTCACTCTGGTCCTGTATTGGTCTACCGATTGCCTTAACCATTGGAATTGAAGGCTTCAAACAATTTTTGGGCGGTGCTTACACAGTAGACCGGCATTTCCAGGAAGCTCCACTACATAAAAATATTCCCGTATTGATGGCTTTACTCGGGGTGTGGAACAGTAATTTTCTGGAAATACAGACCCATGCCATTTTGCCTTACGATGGCCGCCTGAAATATTTTGCCTCTTATTTGCAGCAACTAGAAATGGAGTCAAATGGCAAATCTGTACAGCGCAATAGCGAACGGGTAAATTATAATACCTGTCCTATTATCTGGGGTGAGGTAGGCCCAAATGCACAACATGCGTTTTACCAGTTGCTGCATCAGGGAACACAAGCGGTAAGTTGTGATTTTATTGCTCCAGTCAAGCGTTATAATGCTAACCAGTTTACCTATATCCAGAATGCTGAAGCCTTGGTAGAACAGCATCACCTTGCTCTGTCTAACTGTCTGGCGCAGTCGCGTTTGCTGGCATTTGGCAATGCAGCCCTGAATCAGGAAGAGTCCGCACAACTGCCGATCTATAAGCAGTATGAAGGTAACCAGCCAAGCAGTACCCTGCTGTTACAAGAACTTAATCCATTTAGTCTGGGAATGCTGATCGCACTCTATGAGCATAAAGTTTTTGTACAGTCAGTTATCTGGAATATTAACCCATTCGATCAATGGGGAGTGGAAAAGGGTAAGCAGATTGCCAATGAACTGCTTCCCATACTGAATCGTCAGCAGGAAAATATCTCTCAGCTGGATGCTTCTACTCAAGGTTTAATTAAAGTGTTATTAGGTCAATATTATGGCTAAAGTTTTAGTCACGGGTGGAGCAGGCTATATTGGCTCGCATACCTGTATAGAGTTACTCCAAGCCGGACATGAAGTAATTGTGCTTGATAATTTAAGTAACAGTTCAGAAGAGGCTTTGCATCGAGTACAACAGCTCACACAAAAGTCACTGGTTTTTATTCAGGGCGACATACGAGACCATCAGGTGCTTGAGCAGATATTTGATGAATATAAAATTGATGCCGTTATTCATTTTGCTGGGCTGAAAGCAGTTGGGGAAAGCCAGCAGGTGCCGCTGGTGTATTTTGATAACAATATTGCAGGCAGTATAGCTCTGGTTCAGGCGATGCAGAAAGCTCAGGTATATCGGCTGGTATTTAGCTCGTCTGCTACAGTCTATGACGAAGCTAATATTTCTCCTTTAAAAGAAGAAATGCCAACAGGTATGCCAAGCAATAACTATGGCTACACCAAGCTAATGGTTGAGCAGATCTTAGAGAAACTTTCTATAGCGGATGAGCGGTGGTCTATTGCGTTATTAAGATATTTTAATCCGGTTGGGGCCCATCAAAGTGGTCAGATTGGTGAGGATCCACAAGGTATTCCAAACAATTTAATGCCATATATTACCCAGGTAGCAGTGGGTCGCCGTGAAAAATTGTCGATCTATGGAAGTGATTATAACACGGTAGATGGCACGGGTATCCGTGATTATATACATGTGGTTGACTTGGCAAATGCCCATTTATGTGCCTTAAATAACCGTTTAAATTCACAGGGATGTCGTGCCTGGAATATCGGTACTGGTCAAGGATCTTCGGTATTACAGGTAAAAAATGCATTTGAAGCAGTGAATCAAGTCAAGATTCCATTTGAGTTTGTTCCTCGCCGTACAGGTGATGTTGCAATATCCTTTGCAGATAATTCGCGTGCAATGGCTGAATTGGGCTGGCAGCCACGATATACCTTGGAAGATATGTTAAAAGATAGCTGGAAATGGCAGCAGCAAAATCCGCAAGGTTATCATTCCTGAAAAGAAAAAACGGAGTCAATACTCCGTTTTTTATAATCTTTTAAATTAACTTCTCTGAATAAGTGCGGTCAGTTCATCAATATAGTGCAGCATTGGTCGCGCAGTCCGTTCAGCCTGGATTTCAATATTCAGGCGTAGCAAAGGTTCAGTATTTGAAGCACGAACATTGAAACGCCATTCTCCAAAGTTCAGGCTGATCCCGTCAGTCTTATCAATTTGCGGTTGTTGTGATTGATAATGTGCCAAGATATTCTCAATCGTCTTTTGAGTATCTTCAACCTTAAAATTGATCTCACCACTACAAGGGAATTTTTCAATCATACGCTCAACCAGGCTCGATAGTGTTTGGCCGGTTTCTGACAGAAGAGCAATAATGAGTAACCATGGAATCATTCCACTATCACAGTAGGCAAAATCACGAAAATAATGGTGAGCACTCATTTCGCCGCCATACACAGCATTGTGTTCCCGCATAACATCTTTAATAAAAGCATGACCAGACTTGGACTGGACTGCAACACCATGGTACTGCTCGACAATATCTAGGGTATTCCATACCAGACGCGGATCATGCACAATTTTTTCACCAGACTGTTTAATCAAAAATGCTTGTGCCAGCAATCCGACAATATAATATCCTTCAATAAACTGCCCTTTTTCATCAAACAGGAAGCAGCGGTCAAAGTCGCCATCCCAAGCAATACCCAGGTCTGCCTGATGTTGCAGTACCGCTTGGCGGGTAACATCACGGTTTTCAACCAGAATCGGATTGGGAATACCATTCGGAAAATGCCCATTGGCCTCATGATGAATTTTAATAAACTCTACCGCTATATCTAAGGTCCGGAATTTAGTCTCAATAGCATCAATTACATGTCCGGCCGCACCATTTCCGGCATTAACGACCAGTTTAAGCGGGCGAATCTTGCCGGGTTCGATATAATTCATCAGATGTTCAACAAACTCTGGCAGAATATTATAAGACTGGGTAGTTCCTGGTTTTTGTACCTGTGTAAAGTTTTCACTCTCAGCTAAAGCCTGAATATCTTTTAAACCCGTATCTGCACTGATGGGGCGTGCATTTTCACGGACCAGTTTCATACCGTTATAATCCATCGGATTATGACTGGCAGTAATCTCGATTCCACCTTGTACATTTAGATGGAAAGCCCCAAAGTAAACTTCTTCGGTTCCAGTCATACCCAGATCCAGTACATTAACGCCGGCATCATTTAAGCCGCGAATAGTGGCCTGTTTTAGAGATTCACTGCTAAGACGAATATCACACCCCACTACCACAGTCTGAGGCTGATAAATCTGTCCATAGGCACGGCCAATTTTATAAGCAATCTCTTCATTCAGCTCTGTTCCGAGCTTGCCACGGATGTCATAAGCTTTAAAGCAGGTAAGTACAGTCATGAGTGATGATCAATTTTTATAAAGATGGATCTTATTATAGACCTTCGAAAAGTTATTCTAAGTATCAATCACTTACGCTTACAAAAAATAAAGAACATAAAAGTAAATTAAACTTGAATATATAACCTGTCTTTAGCAGTTAAATAAAAACAGCAATTATATAAAAATTAAAGATCTTACTTATCCATAATTCAGGTAGTTTTACCTGCTGCAGCTATATTCTTATTATCCGGTAAGTCTTTATATATTTATTATAGGGCCAGTGAACATTACTCATTTTACCAGTAGCACGGCTTCCTTGGCTGAAATGTTCTTATGACTGGTATGATTCTATACCCACAAATATATGACTTTATTAACAATACGATTTTAAGGATAGCTTATTTTTAAACTTATAAATTTTGCTTTAGCTTTTTGATTTTAACTCAAAAACAATATATTCGATTAGCATTAAAAAAGCCCCAAGTTCAACTTGAGGCTTTTTAGAATCTGGAGCGGGAAACGAGACTCGAACTCGCGACCCCAACCTTGGCAATAGTCACCGACATAAAATACACTAAATAACATAATTGGTATTTCAATAAACCCTATATATAACAGTTATATAGGGTTTTTATTTTGTGTGGTGTAATTTAAGGTAGAGTAGGGTGCTTTAAGTTTTGGTCACTAATTTTAATATGTAAATCAACAATAATTACCGACATATATATTCTCTTTCTAAGAGTAGTTTACTATTTGGTATAATATTATGATGAGGTTAGGGCTTTGACTGCTACGATTTCTGTTTGGCCTTTTGGCGTAAGACATACAAATATAAGTTTTCTACTTTTTCACGTGCCCATGGGGTGGTACGCAAGAATCGCAATGATGATTTAACACTTGGGTCTATGCAAAAACATCTAATCTCAATTTTACGACTTAAACCTTCAAAGCCACCGTAGTAATCCAATAATTCATCCAAAATGTCAGCAAGTTTTTTACCGTGTAAAGGATCATTGGTGGTGTTCATAATAGATCAATCGTATTTTGGGTGGCCATTATTATAACCTGGGCTAGTTGGAAAACTAGAGAGTTGGAATGTAGGTAATGATGGACTGAATAGCCACCAAAATTCTAGACACACATAACCATATTTTGGACTGCCACTGCTGTCCCACAATTTTTACAAGAGGAAGCTTACGCGAGCTTCCTCTTGATTGATGGAGGCTTTATCGAGTGAAAATAACGCTTTTAAGGTTTTTATTTCAAATAAATTTACTGGAATTATTCTGAGTAAGCGCTGAACTGTATTAGTTCAGAGTTAATCTGATTTTTTATCTTAGGAAAGAAAATTATTTCACCTAACCTTAAAATAATGTTTTTCAGTAACCAGCTAAATTTTTATTTGTTTATAAAGACGCTCTTTAGGGTCTTCATTTGATTTTGTGACTTTATCAGCAAATTTCTTATCTAACATCAAGGCTGCATATGTTTTGGAACCTATCTCCAATCGGTCTACCTTATTTCCTTCTTGTTCAAACTCTTCAATTAATTTATTGACTTTTTTTACGCTGATATCACTCATATCTTTCAACCATTTAATTTGGGGTTCTTTTAATCTAATCTTTAATTATTGAGATTAGATTAAAGTACAAAGCGCATTTAAGGGCTAATAGCTTATGGAGTAATCACCCCAGGTTAATTAACCCGAATCGCGGATAAGAAATAAACTTGAAAAATAAGAGGACTAGAGCCATCAGTTGAGTTACCAAACCTAAAGCTTTAGCCCCGATGTTCAATAGTAACGAATTATTCTGCGTAATTGATGATTTCTTTCTGAAATTTGAAGCAACTTATTGGAAATTTTCTAAATAAAGTCATCAGTCTATAAGAATTCGAATAGCCCAACTCAGCCTCTCAGAAATTAGTTTTATCGTCATTTGGTATATTTAGGACTTGGAAAAATTAGGCTTCATAGAAATGTCATAATTTAGAGATATTAATGTCATCGAACTGGATTAAAAAAGAACAAAAAACCCACAATAGCAAGCTGTTATGACTAAAAAAATATCCAGACGTGAACTGCTTAAGACCTCCATTGCAGGCTTCGGTGCTTTGTCTTACCCATATCTTTGACCGCTTGTGGCAGTGATGAGGATGCTTCAGATCAAGCTCAGGCACATCCTAAAGTCGCTTTTAAACATGGGGTGGCCAGTGGTGATCCCTACAGGATCGGATAATTCTATGGACACGCTTAAGTCCGGAAGATGAAAACCTGCGTTATCAGGTGCAGTGGGAAATTGCTGCCGATCAGGATTTTCGCCAGATAATCAATACAGGACAAGTTGAAACCAGTCGGTCGCAAGATTTCACGGTTAAAGTCGATGCGGATCGTCTATCGGCAGGGCAAACTTATTTTTACCGTTTTAAGTGTGCATCGGTATATTCATCTGTCGGTCAAACCAAAACTTTAGCCACGCAAAGCAAGCTGGTGCAATTTGCCGTTTGTTCATGTTCCAATTATCCAGCCGGATATTTTCATATCTATCAGGAAATTGCCCAGCAAGACCTAGATGTGGTGATTCATTTAGGGGATTACATTTATGAGTACGGGATGGGTGGTTATGCGACTGAACAGGCTGCAGCATTAGGCCGAAGTCTGGCTGCAGATAATGCTGAGGAAATCATTAAACTGGAAGACTACCGCAAGCGTTATGCCTTGTATCGAACTGATGCGGACTTACAAGCAGCACATCAGCGTCATCCATTTATTGTGGTCTGGGATGATCATGAGCTGACCAATGATACCTGGGAGCAGGGTGCGGAAAATCATGATGTTTCAGAAGGTGATTTTTTTGCACGTAAGCTGGCTGCTTTGCAGGCCTATTTTGAATGGATGCCGATTCGTCCAGTGTCTGAAACAGATCATTTGAATATTTATCGCCAGTTTAATTTTGGTGATCTGGTTCAGCTGAATATGCTGGATACTCGTATTTTGGCGCGTAACAAGCAATTGCAATATGCTGACTATCTTACCGCGACAGGACTAGATGTCAATAAATTTCAGACAGATTTGCTCAATCCGACGCGTACCTTGTTAGGACATACACAACGTGAATGGATACTGAAACAACTCAGCCAATCGAATGCCGTCTGGAATGTGCTGGGTCAGCAGGTGCTGATGAGCAAGATGCTAATTCCGGCCGAAATTCTGGCTGTTTTGGGGCAGATCACCAGTGGTCAGGCCACTGCAGATGTGTTGCTACAAGTGCGTCAGATGCTGACAGAACTGGTAGGCCTAAAAATACGCTATCTGCAAAATGATCCAACTTTGACAAAGGCAGAATTAGCCAGAATACTGACTGTTGTGCCTTATAATCTTGATGCCTGGGATGGGTACGTCGTGGAGCGTGAGGTGATTTATACGGCTTGTAAACAGCTGAATAAAAAACTGATTGTACTTGCAGGAGATACCCATAATGCCTGGAACTCCACTTTGAGAGATCAAGCCGGCAGTACAGTCGGGGTAGAACTAGCGACCAGTTCAGTTTCATCACCGGGTATGGAGAAGTATTTGCAGATTCCCTTAGCCCAGTTACAGGAATTTGAAATGGCATTTACTACGCTAATTGATGAGCTGAATTATTGTAATTTGAATCAACGCGGATACTTGAGTGTTGCATTTACCCCGGATCAGGTACAGGCGAACTGGATTTTTATCGATAGCATCCAGAATCGTAGTTATCAGGTTGATCAAAGCCGTGCGTATCAGCTTCAATTAGATCATGAATTAAATGAAATCAAACCGTTAAAGCAAACTGCCTAAGCTGCTTAGAGTTTAAATATCCGGGCCAATGCCCGGATATTTTTTTATAACATTTCATCCCTATAGCTATCAATATCCAGATGTTTGATCGTATTTGCAATACTGATGCTCATATTTTAGTAGCCGCGTATATAATCCGGCAAAGTGAATTAATTGCTGTTTTAGTTCGGCATACCGAGGATCATGGCTTGAATAAAAACGTAATTTTAGTCGTAGCAGGCAGGTTTTTTATAAGCCCAAAAACAGATTTTATGTAATGGGAACAAAAATCATGGCAGCCAAGGCCCAAGGAATTAAGAGCTTGGCTTTGTCCCTGATTCCGCGGATTTTAATTTGGGGATTTACGCATTGTTATGTGCATATCAACTCACCCATCAAAATAAGCCAAAAATTCTAATTATAGAATCAGTGGCTTAAACAGGATTCGGGTTAATTAAGATGTATGGTTTAATAAGTGCTGTTGTGCGATATACATGGGCTTATCCAAACTTGGTGTACATTGAATCCATGTTCCATCTGCTTGAAGCTCCCATGCACGGCGGTTATCTTGAAGATAATTCATTAAGCCATCTTGCAGAATTTGTTTACGAAGTTTTTTATCTTCGATTGGGAAACAGGTCTCGATGCGAGAGAATAAATTACGCCCCATCCAATCTGCACTGGCGCAATAAAGCTTGTTTTCGCCCTGATGGTAAAAATAATAAACCCGGGTATGTTCTAAAAAACGTCCCACAATTGAGCGGACTCGAATATTTTCAGAAAGCCCTTTCACTTGTGGGCGTAAGCAGCAAATTGAACGGACAATCAAATCGATTTGAACGCCCGCTTTAGATGCCCTATATAGGGCATCAATTAGTTGAGGTTCAGTTAAGGCATTTACTTTAATAATAATCTGCGCTTTTTTGCCTGCTTTGCTATTTTCAGTTTCAGTTTCGATGAGTTCAATCAATTGAGAATGCAGAGTAAATGGTGCATGAAAAAGTTTTTTCAATTTGACCATTTTCCCCATGCCTGTGAGCTCCTGAAAGACTTTATGGACATCTTCACAAATATCAGCATCACTGGTCAGTAGTCCATAATCAGTATAGATTTTGGCATTCATTGCATGATAGTTACCTGTGCCTAAATGAACATAACGTTTAATTTTGTCTATTTCACGACGCACGATCAGAATCATTTTGGCGTGGGTTTTATAGCCAACGATCCCATATACAACAACCGCCCCAGCTTCTTGTAATAGATTGGCAACTTCGATATTTGACTCTTCATCAAAGCGAGCACGTAATTCAATCACTGCTGTGACTTCCTTACCATTTCGTGCCGCTTCAGCAAGGACTTGCACAATTTCAGAATGTACACCACTCCGATAAAGGGTTTGTTTTATGGCTAACACATGTGGATCATGGGCTGCCTCTTTCAGTAGCTTAATGACCGGAGCGAAAGAGTGAAAAGGGTGATGTAATAAAACATCTCCGGTTTTTAATACCTCAAATATGGATTTTTTCCCATACAACACTTTCGGTAATTTTTGTACATGGGGAGGAAAACGTAACTCTGGCAAATTGAAGTTCGATATAAAGCGCGCCAGATTAAGCGGGCCGTCAATACGATAGAGTTGCTCTTGCTTAAGATCAAATTGTCCAAGTAAATAATCAATAATATTTTCAGGGCAATTTTTAGTCACCTCAAGTCTTACAGCCCGACCAAAGCGCCGTGAGGATAGTTCATCTTTTAAGGCAATTGCTAAGTCTTCAACATCTTCTGAGATAGTTAAATCTGCATTACGTGTGACCCGAAATTGATAACATCCAGTGGTGGTTACCCCTGGAAATAACTCATGAAGATGTTGCTGAATAATGGCTGAAAGTAGAATGTAGTGTTCATCCTCGCCAGAAATACTATTAGGTAACTTTACTAATCTAGGTAATGATCGTGGTGCGGGAACAATCGCCAAATCAATTTTTCGTCCAAATGCATCTTTACCTTCTAGGGTTACAATGAAATTTAGACTTTTATTCACTAGCCGAGGAAAGGGGTGGGCTGGATCTAAACTGATAGGTGTGACCACAGGTCGAACTTCATTATGGAAATAGTCCTTAATCCATTCTTTATGTTTTTCGAGGATGTCACCATACTGAATGAAATGAACACCATGTCCTTGCAGTTGTGGTAAGAGATTATAATTAAGTATTTTATACTGTTCTTCGACAGCTTCGTGTGCAAGTTTGGAAATGGTGGTGACTATATCTGAGAGGAGTGAGTTATCTGGACGAGCTCTAGCATGATCTGAAAGTTCAATTTGTTGCATTAAACTGGCAACTCGTATTTCAAAAAACTCATCCAGATTACTTGAAAAAATAATTAAAAAATTTAATCGTTCAAGTAAAGGGTATTCAGTATCTTTCGCCTGTGCCAACACCCGCTTATGAAACTCAAATAGTGAGAGCTCTCTATTTATATACTTTTTTAACGGATGTGATGAAGAGTTTGAAGACACATTTAAGGTAGTCATTTATGGCTCTTATAAAGTCAGATTGCAGCGCTGAAGGAAGCTAATAGAAAATTCTTTAAAGCCTTTGAAAGAGGTTAATTGACTCTTTGTAAATAAAAAAATGACTAATTCTGTAGAAAGGCTAAGAATTAAACTTTATTCAACTAAGCATTCTGTGACTGTTTCATGACATATTTATGACATCGTACTGTATTGTTATTTCATCTGGGTAATATTCAGACTTTTATCTGAATTTAGAAGAAAAGGGGCAACGTTGATTTAAACCGGGACAACTTGGGGGCTTAATGAGAAAAATTCTAGAAAAGCGATTTCACTAAAACTGTCATCAGTTATTCATAGTGATGTCATGTATAAAAACTAAGCTATTTTGAATTTTAACAACTGTTCAAAATCATTATGAATATAAAACCAAAAATATTGAGTTTAAGTTTAATACTTATGGGGTGCTCGTTTTCTGCACATGCACAATTAATGTTTAGTCAGTATATAGATGGTACATCTAATAAAAAGGGTTTGGAAATCTATAACCCTGACAGTTTAACAGTGAACTTAGCTGATTATGAGATTCAACAATTTACTAATGGTTCAACCACGAAATCTGCGACTTTTCAATTAGAAGGTTCATTGGCAAGTAAAGCAAAATACATTATTGGTCGAACAGAGTTGCAGGCAGTAATTGGTAATAAAGTCAATCAAGTGGCAGGACTTGCATTTAATGGAGATGATACCTTGGTCCTGTTTTATAAAGGTACTCCAATAGACCGTTTTGGTCGTGTGGGAGAGGATCCAGGTACTGGTTGGGGAGTGGGTTTTAGTAGTTATCAAAATAGTTTGTCACGTACTAAAACTTCAAATAATGTAACTTCAATTGATCCTGCAACAGCATTTGAGTTAGAAAGCGAATGGTCTAAATGGTCTGATCGAAATGAGTTTTCCCAGTATTTAGATACAAGCGCGCCTATAACCTCCCCCGTTACTCCTATCAGTTGTAATACAGCAGATACGGCGATTGCGGACCTACAATCTGCCGCAGAAAATCAACCATATGTTGTTCGTGGTGTTATTACCGCAGACTACCGTTATGACAATGGTTTTTCTGGTTTTTATATACAAACGCCCGATAGTAAAGCCAAATCCAATTTAAGTAATGCTATTTTTGTCTATCTTCCTGCAAGTAGTAAAATCACTGGAGGAAAAGTAGGTGAAGAGGTTATTTTAAAAGGTCGTTTAACCTCATATCAAAACCAACTCCAAATAGATCAACTTGATCAAAATATTCAAACCTGTCATACACAAGCATCCAATACAGTCACGGCACAGGCACTTAATTTACCGTTTACCAGTTTGACGGAGATAGCAGGAAATGTACCTAAACGCTATCAAGGGATGCTGGTTAAAATCCCACAAACTTTAACGATAAGTGAAAATTACAATTACGGTCGTTATGGTGAGCTATCTTTAAGTTTAGGTCGCTTGTATATTCCAACTAATCTATATCCTGCAAAATCTGCTGAAGCAGTTGCATTAGCCCAGCAAAATCTGCTTTCTAAAATTATCTTGGATGATGGCTATAATAATCAAAATAGAACACCATTACTTCCGCAAAACTTCAATGCCATAAATACATTAAGAACAGGTTCTGAACTGAAAAATGTTGAGGGGATTTTAGAATATCGTTTTAATGCATGGCGAATTCAACCGATACAGGGGAAGGTACAACCTGAAATTATCAAGGATACTAATTTACGTCCTTCAACGGTGATTCCAAAAGATGTTAAACAAATTCGCGCTGCGGCTTTTAATGTCTTAAATTATGATAATGGTTCAGAAAAAGGTTTCCCAACAGAACGTGGTGCAAGCTCAGAAACTGAGTTTAAGAAGCAACATCAAAAAATTGTCAGTGCTTTAAAAACAATTGATGCCGATGTGTATGGGTTAATGGAAATCGCAAATAATGGTTTTGATGATAAAAGTGCAGTGGCATACTTATCGCAAGCCTTAGGTGCAGACTGGAAATATGTCATTCCAACCCAAATGACAAAATTAGGTACAGATGCAATTGCAGTTGCGATTATCTATAACAGTAAGCGCGTAAAACCTGTAGGTGAGCCTGCAGTTTATGATGATCAGACTGAAAAGAACCGTGTCACCATGGCGCAAAGTTTCCAATCTGTAAATGGTGGAAAAATATTTACGATAGTACCCAATCACTTAAAGTCGAAAGGCAGTTGTCCTACCGATAAAACTCTGGCCGATGCTGATCAGGGTGATGGTCAAGGTTGCTGGAATGCAACACGTTTAACTGCAGTACAAGAACTTATGCAGTGGATTGCAAAAAATCCAACACAAGTGGCTAAACCAAATTATTTGCTGGTCGGTGATATGAATAGTTATGCTAAAGAAGATCCGATTTTAGCATTAGAAAAAGCCAATTATAAAGTCTTGCTCAATGACGAAAAAATTGGACAAGGTAAAACAGCCTATAGTTATGTATTTGGTGTTGCAAGTGATGCCAATGGCAATGGGGGCGCAGGAAACCTAGACCATGCAATTGCTGATGCAGACTTATATCCAATGGTGAAACGCGCTTTTGCTTGGCACATCAATGCTGATGAGCCGACGGCCTTAGACTATAACGAAGAATATAAAACAGATGAGCAAATTGCAGCATTCTATAGCGATGATGCATTCCGTTCTTCCGATCATGATCCTGTAATTGTTGATATGGATTTAAACGAAAATATATCGAGTAATCCTGATACAGGAAAAATAAGCGGTGGCAGCATGGGGATCTGGTCAATGTTAACCTTAACGGGCCTCGTTTTAGTTTCCATGATACGCAGACGTAAATTTTGATATGAGTTCATCGACTGTAAATTAAGAAAACTGACGAAATAAATTTAATCTATAAGGGGAAATTTCATATTTCTCCTTATTTTATTGAGTGCTTAAAAAATTAGCCAAGCAATAATCAAACATATGCTTATTCAAAATTTATAATTTAAGCTTGGGGCATGAAATGAAAAGTTCCCTAATGGGATAACTTAACCATTTGTTAAAAAACAATTAGAAAAAATAGTGAATGTCATGAATTTTAAACAGCAGACCTACATGATGTTTGTTTAAATTATAATCAGGTGGGGTGGTCATGTCTTTTAATAATAAACTAACTAGGTATTCGGGTTTTACATGCAGTTTATTAGTTTCTAGTATGTTTTTAACTGGGTGTAATAATGATAGTAAAGAAAATACGAATATAACGCCTGTTATTCCTCCTAAACCGCTGGAAGTCAATTTAGTACATATTAATGACAGTCATTCACATTTGGATGAGGAAAGTACTATATTAATGCTTGAAACTTCGATGGGTAAACGTGAAGAAATACAAGTCTCTAATGGTGGTTTTGCACGCGTTGCTGCGTTGATGAATACTTTGGCAAGCACTGAGAAGAATCCAATAAAAATTCATTCAGGTGATGCCATTACTGGGGACCTCTATTTTACTTTGAAAGAAGGTGAAGCAGAGGCAGATCTCATGAATAGTGTTTGTTTCGATACGTTAACGCTAGGTAATCATGAATTCGATAATACGGATGATGGCTTAAAAAAATTTATTGGATTCTTAAATGATAAAGGTAATTGTGAAAATAAAACCCAAGTCTTGAGTGCAAATGTCGAGTTTGGAAAAACTTCAGCACTATACCAAACTAACCTTGTTAAACCTTATACAGTTATGGAAAAAGAAGGGCAGAAAATTGCTTTAATTGGTTTAACGATTGCCAATAAAACTAAAAATGCTTCTCGACCAAATCAAGATACTGTATTTAATGATGAAGTAGTTACTGCACAAAAATATATTGATGAGCTAAAACAGCAAGGCATCAATAAAATTATTGTTCAATCTCATTTAGGGTACGGGTTAGAAAAAGATTTAGCCACTAAATTGTCAGGCGTTGATGTCATTGTTGGCGGAGATTCTCATACCTTGCTGGCAGATGCGAAACTTAAAAGTTACGGTATAAGCCCAGAGGGTGACTATCCCACTGTATTAAAAAATAAAGATGGTGATCAGGTCTGTGTTGTACAGGCATGGCAATATAGTTATGTCGTCGGACAACTCAAAGTCAACTTTGATGCCGATGGTAAAATTGAAGCATGTGCAGGAAAAGCCAATGTATTGATTGGCGATGATTTTAAACGTACAGCTAAAGATGCTCCAGCATTGATGAGTACGGAACTAGATTCTATTAAGCGAGATATTGAAAATAGTAACTCCTTACGTATTGTACAGCCTGATGCTATAGCTTTAAGTATTTTAGAACCGTATAAAGTCGCTAAAAACTTATTAGGCAAAGAAAAAGTTGCCATTGCTAATGATAATTTATGCTTACGTCGTGTTCCAGGAATGACCAAAGATACATCACGTTCTAGTTTAGGTGATGTCTGCAATAAAGCAGATTTTATTAATCAGCATGGGGGTGATGTACAGCAGCTGGTTGCCGAAGCATTTCTACAGCAAGGTAAAAAATATTTTAATGCAGATATTTCAATCCAAAACGGAGGAGGGGTAAGGGTAGATCTGCCTCAAGGTGATATTACGGTAGAGAAAATTTATACAGTGCTGCCATTCAAAAATACCTTAGTACAATTAAATGCAACTGGCCAAGAAATTAAAGCAGTGCTGGAAGATGCCATGGATGCTGTTACGAGTAATAACACAGGCAGTTATCCATATGCGGGTGGACTACAATGGGATGTAGATTTAACTAAGGCAAAGGGTCAGCGTTTATCCAATTTAAAGGTTCGAAATGCACAAGGTCAATATCAGCCATTAAATATGAATCAGACCTATCAAGTAATTACCATCAACTTTCTGGCTGATGGTCAGGACTTTTACACAAGCTTTAAAGACATTACTGGTGAGCGTCGTATAGATGTGGGATTAGATTATGCAGAAGCATTTTTGCAGTATGTAGAAGGGTTACCTGGTGAAAAAGGGCAAAAGGCCTTGTCCCGATTGCCAGTTGAGCAATACAGCACGCAAAATTATAAAGAATAAAAAGGATTTATTGATAAAAGATAAAAATTTTGGCTCAGACCGATCCATAGTTTTAAAAAAAAGAAGCTCCATTGAGCTTCTTTTTTTTAAAACTATGGATTAGAGAAATATTACTTTTTAAATTTTCATTCAAATTAATTTAAAAGGGGAAATAACTATTCCGATTCGTAAAGCGTATATTTGGTCTATATAGTACAATGGAAGTTGATTACATAGTTTTTGCTGGAAAATCTAAGGTTTGTCGTAATTTTTTGAAAGACGTTAAGTGATATTTAAGAATCAAATAAACTATTTTCATCATAGTGAAATAATTTGATTTTATATTTAGTGCAAATAAATAATACTGAATAATTAGTGATACAGCGCAAATTGATCTGTTTAATTTGGGAGAGTTAAACAGATTTTTTTCTTGAAAAAAATATCTAATCCCTAGCCGAAATTGTTACGGCACTAACAGCCCCGTCAAGTTATTGAGCGGGGTTTTTCTTTTTTTATTGGTGGTACACATGGATGCAGTCAATGCAAAGAGAACCTTAAATA
Organism: Acinetobacter sp. 1294596; assembly: GCF_000582925.1. Lineage (NCBI taxonomy): Bacteria > Pseudomonadati > Pseudomonadota > Gammaproteobacteria > Moraxellales > Moraxellaceae > Acinetobacter > Acinetobacter sp. 1294596. The sequence goes on from NZ_JFCC01000012.1 coordinate 67,274, forward strand.
AATTACACAATGAGTGAAAGAGATATGAAAACTTTGAACCGACATTTATAAACAGCTAACAGGTGATCACTATTGATGATAATGATGCCTAGTATTTACATGCCTATGAAGAATATTTAATCCAATATTAACCAGGAATATCTATTTAAATACAAATAGAACAGTGGGTTAATTTTTTAAAAAAGTCGCTCTTGGTGTAATACAGTCATAGGCTTATGTAGGGTAGCAGGTGATATGTCATCTAACTCATTAAGCTGAACAGATCGTGGGCGGCCAATACACGCTAAGCAAAACTAAAATTGCAGAGCATGACCATCTTTTACTGAATAGAGCTGCAGACGAGGAAAATCCTCTAGAGTCGATGGATATTTATCTGTATTAGTTCAGACTTGATCGTACATTCTTCTTGAAAAAGAGAAAGTTACCCGTTTTGATAAAGGTGTCGAAATCTTAATCAAACAAAGGTAACTTTCTTATGTTGCATACTAACAATCAAATCATTAAACACAAAGTAGGTCTGCTTAATTTAGCTGAAGAGCTTCAGAATGTATCCAGAGCATGCAAAGTGATGGGTGTTTCAAGAGATACATTTTATCGCTATCAGGAATTAGTGAAGTCTGGTGATATTGACGCACTGATTAATAAGTCCCGTCGAGTACCAAATTTAAAAAACCGTGTAGATGATGCTACTGAACAGGCTGTTATTGATTTCGCAATTCAATATCCCGCATATGGTCAGCACCGTACTAGTAATGAATTACGCAAGAAGGGTGTATTCGTTTCAGGGAGTGGGGTTCGCTCTATATGGCTTCGTCATGATTTAGAAAACTTTAAGAAACGTTTAAAAGCACTTGAGGCTAAAGTGGCACAGGATGGTATTGAATTAAATGATCAGCAGATTGCGGCACTTGAACGTAAGCATGAGGATGACGTTGCTTGTGGTGAAATCGAAACAGCTCATCCAGGCTATTTAGGCGCGCAAGACACCTTTTATGTCGGGAATCTCAAAGGTGTTGGACGAATCTATCAACAAACATTCATCGACACTTATAGCAAGGTCGTTCATTGCAAGCTCTATACAACAAAAACACCGATTACAGCGGCTGATTTACTCAATGATCGTGTGTTGCCATTCTATCAATCTCAGGACTTACCAATGCTTCGCATCCTCACAGACAGAGGTACTGAGTATTGCGGTAAGGTAGAACAAC
>NZ_JFCC01000013.1:0-66911 GCF_000582925.1 Acinetobacter sp. 1294596
CAGGAAATGTCTTTAAACGCTTTGCTATTTGCTGAGGAGACCATAAACAACGGATCGCTTCAACAATAAATTTCCAGAGGATTGAATCGATTTTGAGTTTTCTGTGACCACGTCTACGTCTAGCGAAGGTGTTATCAGAAGCATATCGAGCTTGATAAACGTCATTGATGCTATTTCTTTTAAGCTCACGATAGATCGTACTAGGATGTCTTTTAATGAGTTCAGCAAATTTTCTGGCTGAAAAGCCTTCTTTTCTTGACTCAAGCATTAATGCAGTATGATCTTCAAAGTTAAGATGATGGTATGACAATTTTATATACTCCATAAACCCTTTAAATTAATTAGGTGGTTTATGTCGCACTTCAAGTTTTACTCTGCCCTTTTTAGCCTTTAATTTATTCAATCATGAGTAAATCTGCATTATTTGCCAGTTTTAGAGGACGTAAAGCAAAAATTGAACGGGTATGACGAACCCCCTTCATAGAATATAAATTTTTACGCAAGAAACGCTCATAGTGTTCCGAGTTTTTAACTGCTACTTTGACCAGATAATCATAATCGCCAGTTACCAGATGTGCTTCAACGACTTCAGGCATATTCGCTAAGGCCTCACTAAACTGGTCCAGAATTTCATCATCATGCCGTTCAAGTGTAATTTCGATAAAGAACAGCTCATTAATACCAATGGCTTTAGGATTAATATTGGCAGTATAGCCTTCAATAATTTTTAAAGATTCAAGGCGTTTAAGCCGAGTCCAGCAAGGTGAAGAAGAAAGTCCAACTTGTTCAGCTAGCTGAGCGATAGTTAAACGGCCGTCCTGTCTTAAAGCCGATAAAATTTTTCGGTCTATTTTATCTAATGTGTAATCTGTACTGGTCAAAATTCAAACTATAGAAAATTATTCTGTTAATACTCAATATACTTCATTTTTGTACTGCATATAAGCAAAAGTAATAGGAAATTCGGGAGATATTTTGTAAAATTTAACGATACACTATTGTCATAAAATCAGAGTCAATTGGGTAAAGGCTTTGATTAAACTTATAGCTCTTTTAAATAAGGGTGATTTAAAAGGGCTATGAGTTTCTCTAACTAATTTTATAGAATTAAAAACTTAAAATATAATTTAATAAAATTAATAATTACAAACTTAAACAAAACTGTCTTCGAGTTTAAATTAATTTAAGTTTTTGATAATAATAATAATTTTTTATATAAGTAGTATATTCTTAAAATTTAAAATATAAATAATAAAGATAATTATTATCATTTGTGATATTTTCTTAGTTACTCCGCTCTTTTTGCTTTAACTTCGCATGTTATTTCCCTGCCATGATTAAACGTCGTTACCTGTTTCTTTTGCTTGTTCCTCTTGCTGTTATTTCGTTATTTACAGGTGTGGGAGAAATGAATATTGCCGGATTGCTAGCAGGAAATATTCATGAATGGCAATTATTCTGGACCAGCCGTTTGCCACGCTTAATGGCCATTTTAGTTGCAGGTGCAGGGCTGAGTGTTTGTGGGCTGATTATGCAGTCGCTCAGCCGGAACCGTTTTGTTTCCCCAACTACAGCCGGTCTTTATGATTGTGCCCGGTTAGGTGTTCTCATCTCGATTATCCTGCTGCCAGCCGCTTCTATCTTTATTAAAACCGGTTTTGCAATTTTAGTTACATTGATCGGTGCATTGATTTTTATGAGCATTCTAGCCACACTCAAGCATCGGGATACCGTTTTTGTTCCTCTGGTTGGTATGATCTTTGGCAGTATCATTTCTGCATTTACGACTTTTATCGCTTTGCAAATGGACTTGCTACAAAATCTGGCGGGGTGGTTACAGGGAGACTTTTCAACCATTCTAAATGGTCAATATGAGCTGATCTATTTAAGTGTACCCATTTTAATAGTGAGTTATTTTCTGGCCAACCGCTTTGTCCTGGCAGGTATCGGGGAAGACTTTGCAACTAATTTAGGTCTCAATTATAAACAGACCTTATTTTTAGGACTAATTCTGGTATCTGTCATTACTGGTGTAGTCATCGTCACAGTTGGAGCTATCCCATTCTTAGGTTTGATTGTTCCCAATATTGTAAGTCTGTATCTCGGAGATAACATCCGCAAGACTTTATCGCATACTGCAATTTTAGGGGCTTTACTGGTACTGGTCTGTGATCTGTTTGGACGTATAGTTATTTACCCGTACGAAGTTTCAGTAAGCCTGATTATGGGTGTACTGGGCAGTGTGCTTTTCTTGTGGCTCTTGCTACGGAGGTACCGTTATGCATAACCGTACCAAACTGATGGTTTTGAGCATTGCTGTAATCATTATGGTTACCTTGTATCTCGGCTGGAATCTGGGCACAGGCTGGCAGTTTGCTGTGAAGCTCCGTTTAAAGACAATCATGGCAATTATTGTTGCTGGCATAGCGGTTGGGGTATCTACTTTAGTGTTTCATACTATTGTAAATAACCGCGTAGTGACTCCTCAGGCATTAGGTTTAGACAAGCTATATGAGCTGTCTAAAACCATAATCATTTATTTCTTTGGTGCAAGTACCTTACTGTCAATAAATTTTGTGACTGACTACCTGATTAGCCTGCTATTAATGGTCAGTTTTGCGCTCTTGCTTTACCGTTTTATTTTTCAGAAAGTCGCGCAACAGAATATCTACTTTCTACTTTTGGTTGGCCTGATCTGTTCAACATTGTTTGACAATATGATCACCTTTTTTCAGGTATTGCTCGATCCGGATGAGTTCCAGATAGCTGCTTATGCCGGTTTTGCCAGTTTTAACATAGTGAAAATGGAAACCGTAGGGTTAGCTGTACTCACTATTTTACCAATTTTACTTTATAGCTTTAAACACCATCACCGGCTGAACGTTATGGCACTGGGCCGTGACCATGCTCTTAATCTGGGGCTAGATTACGATAAAACCAGCCGTATTTTGCTGATTTTGGTAGTTCTGGCGCTGGCCTCAGCAACTGCGCTGGCTGGACCTATGATGTTTCTGGGACTGTTGGTACTCAATATTACCTTAGAACTTTTTAAAACCCATCAGCATTATATTCTGCTGCCTGGCATCATTCTGGTCAGTATCCTGTCTCTGGTTATTGGGCAGTTTATTGTCCTGCATGTGTTGAATTTTAAAACGACGCTGAGTGTCATTATTAATTTTGTCGGTGGAATTTATTTCTTCTGGATTTTGTTGAAGGAAAATAAAAAATGGCAATTGAGCTGAAAACTTTAAGCAAAAGCTATCACGGGCAGAGGGTGGTAAATGATGTGTCGCTTACTATTGCCAAAGGACAGTTCACTGCTTTTATCGGGCCAAATGGGGCAGGCAAAAGTACTTTGCTATCAATGATTAGCCGTTTGACTCAGGTTGATACCGGCGACATTCTGCTCGATAGCCAGAATATACAGCAAATGAAAAGTACCGAGATTGCTAAAAAGCTGGCAATTCTTAAACAGTCCAATCATACGGAATTACGTTTAAGTATTGAAGATTTAGTGGCTTTTGGCCGTTTTCCCTATTCACAGGGCCGCTTAAAAGCTGAAGACCAAAAGATTATTGATCAGGCAATCGCCTACATGGAACTAGAACCGTTACGGCATAAACAGCTGAGTGAACTTTCAGGTGGTCAGCGCCAGCGAGCTTATATCTCTATGGTTCTGGCACAGGATACAGATTATATCCTGCTGGATGAACCTTTAAACAATCTTGACATGAAGCACTCTGCACAAATTATGCGGGTACTGAAAGACTTGGCGGTGAATCATGGCAAGTCAATTGTTGTGGTAATACACGATATTAATTTTGCCTCGGTCTATGCCGACCAGATTATTGCCATGAAAGATGGACAGTTACTTTATCAGGGCACACCAGAACAGATTATGCAGGAAAATGTACTACAGCATATTTTTGATTTTGCCATTCCAATTCAGCAAGTTCAGCAACACAAACTTGGTCTGTACTTTATTAGCTAGGAGATAGATATGTTTTTTAACAAGAAGGTACTCGCCATTGCCTTGGCCGCTGTGGTTACTGCATGCAGCAATTCCAATATACCTTCTGAAGGTACAACACAAGCGCAGAGTGCAGATACCTTAAGTTTTAGCAGCAAGGCAGGTAATATTGATGTACCGGCTAATCTTTCAAAAATTGCAGTATTGGATACCAATGCATTAAATACCATTCATGAACTAGGAGCAGATGAGAAGGTGGTAGCTTTACCTAAAGGTACACCTTTACCAGCAGTATTAAACAAGTTTAATGACCAAAAATATGCAGATGTCGGTACAGTAAAAGAACCGAACCTGGAACGAATTGCAGCCAGCCAGCCACAACTGATCCTGATGAGTGGCCGAATGGAAAATCTGGTTGATCAGATCAAACAGATTGCACCTACCTATTTTGTTGATATTGACTATAAAGACCAATTTAACTCTTTTAAACAGCAAACGCTGAATATTGCTCAAATGGTAGGTAAAACAGCGGAGGCTGAAAAGGAACTGGCCGAGCTGGAACAGGATATTGCTGAAATTAAACAAAAGACTAAAGGCAAGACTGCTCTGATCGTGCTGGTAAATAATAATAAAATTGCTGCCTATGGCCCGGGTTCACGTTTTGGTAATATCCATGATCTGTACGGTTTCACTCCAGCTGATCCATCTATTAAAGTAGGGTTACATGGCATGGCAATTTCACATGAATTCATTGCACAGAAAAATCCGGATTATCTATTCGTGATTGACCGCGGCGCAGCTATTACCGACAAAAAGGATGGTGCAAAACATATTCTGGACAATAATATTGTGAACCAGACCAAAGCTGCTAAAAATGGACACATTGTATATCTGGACTCAAGCAACTGGTATTTAATGAATGGCGGACTGGGCGGTATGAAAGATATGCTGAAAGAAGTCGAAACTGCCTTAAAATAAGCTGTCTAAATTTAAAGCAAGAGTGCCAGTCAAGTCATCTTCACAAGTTATTTTTAAAAGTTAAGTGATAAAAAAGCCCCGCAGTGCGGGGCTTAGTCGTATATAGATCGTGCTATATACTGTATGAGGCTCATCTCAAACTGCCTGCATTAAAACATAATTTAAGTTAGCTAGCGAGAATTTTCAGCTAAAAATTAATTTGATATCATTGCAAAATAACTTTTGAATTAAAAGGGACAGCTGCATACAAGCTCTGTCTTATAGAGGCGAAAAATTGACCGCTATTTAAGCAGGTCATTTTTAACTGGTCTCTAAGAGTTTTTGTTTCTTTTCAACAGCGAAAGCAAACAATAAAATAATTAAACCGCCAAGACTGAGCACGAATCCAACCCAGACAGGTGCTAGCCAGCCCATACCATGACTCAGTACCCAGCCTCCTAAAAAGGCGCCCAAAGCATTTGCCAGATTAAAAGCAGAATGGTTCAGGGATGCCGCAACGGCTTGTGCTTCACCAGCAACGTCCATCAGACGGGTTTGTAAAGTTCCACCTAAGCCCATAACAGTCAGGCCGATGAGAAATAGAGCTAGAAACGCAGTATATAGATCAGAAAGCATAAAACTGGCTAACACGAAAGCTAAAGCTGAACTAACCAGAATACCAACAATAGTTTTATTTAAATACCGGTCTGCCAGCCAGCCTGCAACCAGACCGCCAATGACCATTCCTGCTCCCCAGATTGCTAATGCTACAGGCACCACTTTAATATTTGCGCCAGTATACTCAGTCAGAATGGGCGAAACATAACTATAAACCGAGAACATCCCCCCGAAACCGATTGCACCGACGCCTAGTGTCAACCACATCTGAACATTTTTAAGTCCGGCCAGTTCTGTCTTAATACTCGCTGTAGCCTGAACCTGAATTTTTGGAATATAGAGTATGACCACTGCTACAGTTAAAAAAGCAATCAAGGCAGAGAATTCAAAACCGGTGCGCCAGCCAAACTGCTGACCTAGCCAGGTTGCCAAGGGTACGCCAACCACTGTTGCCAGAGTAAGCCCTAACATCATTTGTGCAACTGCCGAAGCACGACGCGAAGGACCGGCCAGCTCTGCTGCGACCAGAGCACCCACACCAAAATAAGCCCCATGCGGTAAACCAGCAATAAAACGTGACAGCATGACAGTTTCAGTACTATGCGCTAAAGCAGTCAATCCATTCGCTATCCCATAAAATAGCATTAAACCTATTAATAATATTTTACGTGGCATCCGGGCGCCTAAAATCGCGATTACCGGCGCACCAATGGTTACGCCTAACGCATAAGCACTAATAAAATACCCGGCAGCTGGAACAGAAATGTTGAGATCTGCTGCAATTTCCTGAATCAGGCCCATAGCAACAAACTCAGTCGTACCAATACAAAATCCGCCAAGTGCTAAAGCGAAAATGGCAAGAAAGAGCGAATAAGATTTTTTTTCGACAGGAGAGTCTTCTACTAGAGGCATAACTACTTAAAAAAATAACAAGAACGCGAATTATAAGGAAAAATAGGTAAAAAATATAAAAAAATAAAAAATCACTTCATATTTAGGTACTATTTTATCTATATATGAGAGTTTATTAATGAGTTTGATCAAGTCAGTAGGGAACTATTAAGTATTTAACGTATCTAACAGAAATATAAGCAAATTAGTTCGAGTTGGAGAAACATGCTAAACCAAATTTGATTTTTAATTAGTCAAAATAAAACTCTATAAAAACTTAAACTAAACAAGCTGATACATAAAGAACTTTCAACTAGTCGCATACTGAGGCTAGAACTTACGAAATAAATGATAAAGAAAATCAGGAAACCAGATGAATTATCAAATCGATGCTTTTGGAACCTTGGTATTAGCTGTACTGGTCTTGTTATTGGGCCGGTTTTTGATTCAAAGAATTAATTTCTTGAGACAGTATAATATTCCTGAACCAGTAGTAGGCGGGTTGATTGCTGCGCTTATTGCTTACCTGCTCCATAATTTTCTTAATATGAGTGTAAATTTTGACAGTAATGTACAGAATATTTTTATGCTCATGTTTTTCTCGTCAATCGGTTTGAGCGCGAGTTTAGTCAAACTGAAGAAGGGCGGCGGGGCCTTGCTGGTATTTCTGGTTTGTGTAGCTTTCTACGTACTTGTACAAAATGCAATTGGTATGAGTCTGGCAACTTTATTAGGACTTGACCCACTCATCGGCTTGATTGCTGGATCAATTACTTTAACAGGGGGTCATGGAACAGCAGGTGCCTGGGGAGAGATTCTGGAAACCGAGTATGGCATTCAGGGAGCGATTGTGCTCGGTATGGCCAGTGCGACATTTGGACTTATTATTGGGGGAGTGATGGGTGGTCCGGTCGCTAAATTTTTAATCCGGCGCCATCAACTGGCAGAAGAAATTCCCTATAACCAGCGTGATGATGAAACACCTCCTGGGCTTGAAACAGATGTTGCGCCGTTCGAGTATCCACGTAAAACCCGATTGATTACTGCCAGTAATGCAGTGACTACGCTTGGTATGTTTGCCTTCTGTATTTATGCTGCTAACTGGATGACTGATATCAGTGCAGGACAATGGTTTGAACTGCCTACTTTTGTTTGGGCGCTGGCCACAGGAGTATTGCTGCGTAATATTCTGGAAAATGTTTTTAAAGTAAATATTTTTGATCGGGCTATTGATGTATTTGGCAATGCTTCATTATCTGTTTTTCTGGCAATTGCTTTGTTATCACTTCAACTCTGGTTACTGGCAGATCTGGCAGGTGCCCTGGTTGTAATACTCATTGCGCAAACAGCAGGGCTTGCCTTATTTACTATTTTTGTGACTTACCGCTTTATGGGTAAAAATTATGATGCTGCGGTTTTAAGTGCGGGGCATTGTGGTTTCGGTATGGGGGCTACACCTACAGCGATTGCCAATATTCAGGCAGTCACCAATACTTATGGCCCATCACACAAGGCTTTTCTAGTAGTACCATTATGTGGAGCATTTTTTGTTGATATTATTAATGCAGTGGTAATTCAGGGCATATTATCTTTCTTCTAATTTTCATTTAAAAAATAGACCTAATTTAAAGGTCTATTTTTTATATTCAGTATAGGCAGGCTATAAATTTAAACCCAAAAGCATATAGCAACTGACAGGCCAGTTGATATCAAATCTCTTTTAATAATTTATAGGTTTTTATATGCATTTAACTGATATTTAAAGATTATAGGGTTGGCATTAAACTATTATGATCGGCTCGCTTTAAGGGGAGAAATTATTATTTATCTTTATAAAATAAGCTATTAACCTAGGTAAATTAGTAGATTTCAATATAATGGGAAGAGCGAGGGAAAGTTAAATATTCTATCTTATTTAATTTTTTAACTGCTTGAAAATATAAAGAATAAAATTAAGTGTAATACTGCCTGAATTAAAAAACCCTCATAAAAAACAAAATTGCCAATTGTAAACAGGCTAAAGCTGGCATGAATCTGATTTTTCTGCTTGTTATCTTCAACCGGCTGAGTTTTTTCCAGAAACCTGTTCTGGCCAGTTTTTCCTTGTCCATAGTCTTTTTCTGCAAATTAATATTCATATTTTACCTTGGTACCCGAGTAGTCAAGAATATTGGTTTAATAAAATATTCATCCTGATTTTTATGAGTAAAATTAACTTATTTAAGAATAATAAAGAAAAATTATGATTGAGTAAAACTAATTAAATTCATGGTATATTGAATTTAATTCATTTAAATATTTTAAGTTTAATTTATGCTTGAGATTCGTCATTTAAAAACTTTACTGGCTTTACGTGAACATGGTTCGCTGGTGGCTGCTGCTAATGATTTATGCCTTACGCCGTCAGCAATTTCTCATCAGTTAAAGGAACTGGATCACTGGTATGGAACTGAAGTAGTAAATCGCCGAAGCCGCCCTGTAACTTTTTCTAATGTTGGACAACGCCTGTTACGACTGGCAGATGATGTTCTGCCACAGATACAACTTGCACAAAGTGATATAACCCGTATTGTTCATGGACAAACTGGGCGTATTATATTTTCTTCAGAATGTCATAGCTGTTTCGACTGGCTAATGCCACTTCTCAACCAGTATCGTCATCAGTACCCAGATGTAGATCTGGATTTTGCTTCCGGGTTTGAAGCTAACCCTCATGATCTTTTGCAAACTGCCGAGTTTGATCTGTTAATTACAGCTGATCCGATTGCTTTAAAAGGGGTGGAATATTTTCCAATTTTTGAGTACGAGTCTCGTCTTGTGCTTGCCAGTACCCATCCACTGGCCCGTGTTGAGCAAATTACGATACAGCAGCTGGCTGAGGAAACCTTAATTACTTATCCGGTCGATAAACACCGGCTAGATATTATGGCAAAACTGTTTATTCCTGCCAATATTCAGCCCAAACACATCCGTACTACCGATTTGACCCAGATGCTGATTCAGCTGGTTGCCAGCGGACGCGGTATAGCAGCTTTACCAGACTGGGTGGTCAATGAATATGAACAGAAAGGCTGGGTCATCAGCCGTCGTCTGGAATGTGCGGGAGAGAAAGGCCTGAGACGGACTTTATATGCGGGTTATCGTACTGAAGAGAAGGAAAAGGACTATTTTGCAGGCTTTTTAAAACAGCTGCAGAAATTCTCTCATCAGCGTACACATTACTATATGTAAGTTAACCTCATGTTTAAGATGTACCAATAATAATAGATAACAGGCCTGCTGCAATTAGTGGGCCGACCGGTACGCCACGTAATACCGCTACACCGGCAACTGTTCCAATTAACAGACCAGCCACGACATCTGGCTGGTTAGACATCAGTTTTACACCGCGTCCACCGAGCCACGCTACCAGTAACCCGATTCCAATTGCCAGTAATGATTTCAAACTTAGAAAAGATTTTAAAATACTTTCGACTGGAATTTTACCGCTGGCGATCGGCGTAAGCACACCAATAGTTAAAATAATAATGCCAATATTTAAACCATGTTGCTGAAGATAGGGGAAAAACTGCTCTAGTGGCGTCATTTTGAAAACAATCAGTATCCCGGCTGCAATAGTGACAGCAGTATTATGACTAAAAATACCACAAGCTAACAAAACCAAAAGAACCATCAGGTTTACATCAAGTTGGGACATCATAAGCAAGTCAAACGTTGGGAGAAACGGACTGCCATTGTACTCTCTTTCCTTAAAGGTGCTAGGGCAGGTTAATGCTTGAGAAACGCAAGTAACTAAGACAGATCGCTAATATCAACTATGCTGTGTTTAACTAAATACTTTAAAAGGCTATAAATATTTTAAAAATAGAGGAAGCTCTGCCTGAATTTCAATATGTTCAATAAAAAATTTTAACTTATATGCTTCACTTTCTAATAGTTACGATCTGCTACTTTTCATATTGTTTAAGATCAAAAAAGAAAATAATAAATTACTTATTTTATTTACCACAAGAGAGCAGATAACAATCATCAGCGCATTCTTGGTGGAACTTAGTTAAAATAAACCGATTATTTTGGAGAATATCTCATGTTGCTGGAAAAAATATTGCAATCTCAAGGCTTTGGTTCACGTAAATATTGCCAGCAACTGATTAAAAGTGGAGCAATTAGTATAAATCACGAAATTTGTGCAGATACTAAAGCAAAATTTGACCTGAAAAATTTTACTTTTGAGGTACATGGTGAAGAGTTTGAATATCGGGAAAAAGTATATATCGCATTAAATAAGCCACAAGGTTATGAATGTTCTCATCAGGCCCAATACCATTTTAGTGTATTTGATTTATTTGATCCTGCGCTTCTTAATCGTGGAATCCAGTGTGTAGGCCGGCTCGATCAGGATACAACCGGGTTGCTGTTGTTGACAGATGATGGTCAATTTCTACAGGCTCTGACACATCCACGTAAACATGTGGCAAAAGTATATGATTTGATAACGGTCGACCCTATTACGCCAGAACAGATCCGATTGCTGGAACAGGGCGTAGAGCTTCGTAATGATGGTATATTTAAAGCAAGCAATATAAAGCAAACTAGTTCTCATCAGTTGAGTCTGGCGATTCATCAAGGTGTCTACCATCAGGTAAAACGTATGCTAGCTGCGGTAGGTAATAAAGTCGAAAAATTGCACCGTAGTAAAATCGGAGAACTTGAATTACCTATGCTTGCCGAAGGAGAATGGACTTATCTGGACCAGACAGAGATTGAACTAGCAAAGTCGCGTATGGTGCCATAGTAAAGTCTATCAAAAAGCTGAATCTAGGTTTTATGTATATAGGCTTGGCATGAAAAATCAATCAGACTTTGTCACTTTCCCCTAAAAGAGCATTGAGCTCTTCAAATAAGTCAGCATCATTCTCATCATCTGGTTGATAGGCTGGAGAAAGGGGAGCAGTTGCGTGCTCACTTTTCATCTTACGCAATTTGGTCAGCTGTTCCATATTAATACTGGGATTTTCAATTGCGAAAGGAATAGATTTGGTCAGTACGACTTGCTTGAAAAAAAGGCGGACTGCCTGTGCTGGTGTAATTCCCAATTGCTTAAAAACTGCAAAAGCCTGTTTTTTTTCTTGTGAGTCAAGTCGGACTTGATAAACTTCCGTTTTCCGCATGAATAATAACCAAGTTAGGAGAAAGAATTTTAGCTGTATTTTAACGCTACAAAATGTATTTTCAACGCTTTATATCAAGTAAATAATTTTTTTGTCATTACAGGTAAATTACAATAGCAGTTCAAATCCTGACTGATAGGTTTTTTTAACTAAATCTACAGGATCAATAAATGTTATTTCTTTAGCTAGTAGCTGCAAGGGCGCTGTAAAATCGTTATCTGATTTGTGCTGAACGATAGGATAAAAACTGTCATTTTGAATAGGTATTCCCAGATGATTTAGATGAACCCGTAACTGATGTTGTTTGCCTGTGCGTGGCTTCAACTGATATTTTGCCCAGTGAGCTCGAACGTCTAAAAGATCAATCAATGTTTCTGTATTAGGCTCTCCCTCCACTATCTGCATAGTATAAAAAGGTTCACCTTTGTCGAGACGCAGTTTTAGGTTTATCGGGAAATTAAGGTCGGGCTTAAAAGGCGCCACGGCATGGTAAGTCTTTTCTACCTTACGTTCAGCAAAGAGCTTCTGATATAAACCACGTGTTTCAGGACGTTTTGAAAAAAGTACTACACCTGCAGTTTCACGGTCGAGTCGATGAATAGGGGTAAGAGTCTCTATTCCGGTCTGTTTTTTCAAACGAACCAATAATGTTTCCTGTACGTACTGCCCGGTTGGGCTCATCGTAAGGAAATGCGGTTTATCGACCACCAAAAATTCATCTGTTTCATGCAAGATGTGATGCTCAAATGGCACAGGTGTTTCCTTGGGAAGAAAACGATAGTAATAAATATGCTGATTTCCCTCATAAATACTATCAACCCTTAGTTTCTGCCCATGTGTCGTATAAACCAGCCCGTCCTCGAAACGCTGCATCCATTCATTCGCATTAATATGCGGAAACTGCTGGGTTAAATGTTCATAGATGGTATTTGCCTGAGATTTTAGTGGCAGAAATACTTTACTGGCGCTAACACCATCGATCATGGGAGGTATAAAAACTGTACTAAAAGGTTTATTCATGAGAGCAATAATATATAGACAATAAGAACTGATCTTTATAAAGACCGGTCAAGATTAAAATTAATGAATATAGTATAGGGCAGCATAGGCTTTAAGGCGGGGCAATGCTATCATAATTGCAAGATTGGAACATGATGTGAGCCTTATGCAGTATACTTTTAGCCTGACTTTAAATAGTGAAGATGATACACAAAAGCTGGCTCAGGTATTGGCTCAGCATTTTAATTCAGGTGTTGTATATCTGGTCGGAGATTTGGGTGCCGGCAAGACAACACTCAGCCGTTATTTTTTGACAGCATTGGGCCATCAGGGTGCTGTAAAAAGTCCTACCTATACTTTGGTCGAGCCTTATACGATACAAGGTCGTGATGTTTTTCATTTTGATTTATATCGTCTGCATGACCCTATGAGCTGGAACTGATGGGGATCCATGATTATCTGGAAATTCCGAATGCGCTGTTTTTATTTGAATGGCCTTCCAAAGGTGGAAGTGAAATTCCGCAAGCTGACCTCATTATTGATATTTTAAAATCAGACGATGACCTGCAACGTCAGGTAAGTATTTCAACTGAATCGGCTGAGCTGTTTAATAAATTACGGGAAAAAATGAATGTCGCATGATGAAAGCGGTTTGCGCCGTATTCATACGCTTGATGCTGCTCTTGCAAACCAGATTGCTGCAGGTGAGGTAATTGAGCGGCCTGCTTCTGTGGTTAAGGAGTTACTGGAAAACTCGATTGATGCTGGTGCTACCGAGCTGATTATCCGGGTCGCCCAAGGTGGCAGTACTCTAATTGAAATTATTGACAACGGACGTGGAATACATCCTGAAGATCTTGCACTGGCAGTGATGCGACATGCAACCAGTAAAATCCAGTCTGCTGAAGACTTATATGCAATAGCCAGCTTGGGGTTTCGGGGTGAAGCCTTGGCTTCAATTGCTGCGGTATCACGCTTGAGTTTATGCAGTAGTCAAGATGACTCAGGTATTGGCTATCAGGTTGAAGTTAATGGTACTGCTTTTGATCACCAGGAGATTCAGGCAGTCGCAGCACAAAAAGGGACGCACATTCGTGTACAGGACTTGTTTTTTAATGTGCCTGCCCGTCGGAAGTTTTTGAAAAAACCGACCACCGAGTTCGGGCATATTGAGGAAATCGTCCGTCGCATGGCGCTTACGCATTTTGATGTGCGTTTCGTTCTTGAACATAATGACAGTATCCGTTTAAACCTGCCAATTGCTGATAGTGGAGAGCTGCGCTCTCAACGTGTCCAGCAGTTGCTGGGTCGCTCATTTACTGAAAATGCTTATTGGATTGATGCGCAAAGTATTAACATGCATCTTTCGGGTTGGCTTGGTCATCCATCTGATGCGCGTCCTCAGGCAGACTTGCAGTATGTCTATGTAAACGGAAGAATTGTAAAAGATAAAACCATCTCACATGCATTACGTATGGCATATGATGGTATTTTGCATGGCCATCAGCATGCAGGATACTTATTGTTTCTGGAAGTCGACCCAGAAAATGTCGACGTGAATGTTCATCCTACAAAACATGAAATCCGTTTTCTAAATCAACGTGAAGTTCACGAATTTGTGCGGCACTATGCAAAAGAAACCTTATCACAGTTCCAAACTGCAACTGCTGACCTTGCCCAAGCAATGAAAGCTGAATCAGTTATACATACCACGACTGGTTCTTATAACCCACAGCCGCGTCACCAGGAACAGTTTCAGTTACATCGTCCGACACAGCCCGAGGCTTCAGCTCTGGGCATAGCAGCTCCCCAAACTGAAATATCTACCGAATTACTGACCGAATTTAAGGCGAGTGCACCGCGTACTGTACAATATGCACCCCAGCGGCCTTATGCCGGCTCTCAGCAGTTAAATAACGCCTTAAAGAGTTATCTGTCACCATTAAGGGAAGAGAGTACTCAAGCGCCTGTTATTCCGGCTGCATCGGTAGTATCGGATCATGTAGATGAATTTCCATTGGGAATTGCAATTGCTCAACTGCATGGTATTTATATTTTGGCACAAAATACTGAAGGTTTAATTATTGTTGATATGCATGCAGCCCATGAGCGGATTTTGTTACAGCAAATGAAATCTGCCTGGGATCAATCTGAATTCTGGATAGCACAGCAATTACTCATTCCTAAAGTTGTTTCAATTACGCGTATGCAGGCAGCACGTATTGAAGAGTTGAAACCACAACTGGAACGTTTGGGGCTGGATATAGACCAGTATGGAGATGAGCAGGTGATAGTAAGAGGTGTTCCTGCTATTTTACAAAAAGCCGACTTCAATACATTAATACCTGAACTTTTAAATGATCTTGACCCAAGTGATGAAGCGCGCGGTCTTACGCAAAAACGTGACCAGATTCTGGCTGGTATGGCGTGCCATGGAGCAGTACGTGCACATCGGCAACTTAGTCTCTCTGAAATGAATGCATTGCTTCGTCAAATGGAACAAACTGAATTTGCCAGCCAGTGTAATCATGGCCGTCCAACTTGGCGTGCGTTTCCTTTAACTCAATTAGATAAATTATTTGCTCGAGGAGAGTAGTTGTACATGTCTAGCGTACTACCCGTCATCAATTTAATGGGCCCAACGGCAAGCGGTAAGACGGCGCTGGCATGTGAGCTGTATGAACAGGGCGGATTTGAACTGATATCTGTTGACTCGGCACTAATTTATAAAGATATGGATATTGGTACAGCCAAACCTACCAAGGAAGAGCAGGCTCTTTATCCGCATCATCTGATCGATATTATTAGCCCACTAGAAGTATATTCAGCTGCACAGTTTGTGGAAGACATCTGTCCGCTCATTGATGATATACACGCCAGAGAAAAAACACCTATACTGGTAGGTGGAACTATGCTCTACTTTAAAGCTTTACTTGAAGGTCTTTCAACTAATCTACCAAATGCAGATCAGGCTATCCGTAAAACTATTGAGCAAAAGGCTGAATACGAAGGCTGGGAAGCAGTCTATGCTGAACTATGTGAAGTAGATCCTTTAGCAGGACAAAAATTTAGAGTAAGTGATAGACAGCGTATAACTCGTGCACTGGAAGTTTTTTATATCACTGGCCAGCCTATTACAAAACTACAGGCCGAACAGCCAAAAAATTTACCATATCGTTACACATTTTATAATCATGCCCTACTACCTAATCGATTAGAATTGCATGAGCGCATTGAGAAAAGATTAAAAAAAATGTGGGAAATCGGATTTTTAAATGAAGTAGAGATATTGATTAAAAAATACGATTTAAATGAAAACTTGCCTTCAATGCGTAGTGTAGGATACCGCCAAGTAATCGATTTTCTATTAAAAAGTGATAAAACTATTAAAAGTAAACATGAAATGGAGGATAAGACCTTATTTGCAACACGACAACTGGCAAAACGTCAATACACTTGGTTACGCTCTTTGCAAGAATTACACCAATTTAAAACTTACGAGACGCTTAAGCAGGCTCAACAAGACTTGCGAAACTGTTATAGATAAAGCAAAATTTAACTACTGTCTTTTTTATAATTTTTAATTGAAAAATAAAGATAGTTTTTTGCGCTGATTTTAATTTTTTTGGAGTTATAAAATGTCTAAAGGTCAAACTTTACAAGATCCGTTCTTGAATTCTCTCCGTAAAGAACGTATTCCTGTTTCTATCTTCCTTGTTAACGGTATTAAGCTACAAGGTCATATTGAATCTTTTGACCAGTATGTTGTTTTATTGAAGAATACTGTAAGCCAGATGGTTTATAAGCATGCGATTTCTACAGTAGTTCCAGCGCGTAATCCTCGTCCTGCAGGTGCACCTGCAGGGGCTCAAGGAGCTGGCGGCTTTGGTGGCGGTCAAGGCAGTGGCTTTGGCGGCGGTCAAGGTGGTGGCTTTGGTGGCGGTCAGGGCGGTGGCTTTGGCGGCGGTCAAGGCGGCGGCTTTGGTGGACAAGGGGGCTTTGGTGGACAAGGCGGTGGCTTTGGTGGACAAGGCGGCTTTGGTGGAGGCCATCAAGGTGGCTTTGGCGGCGCTCAAGGTGGCTTTGGTGGCGGTCAAGGCGGTTTTGGCGGCGGCCAATCGACTTCAGGCTTCGATAATGACTCGAAATTTGAAGATAGCCAAGATGACGATACCAATAATCGTTAATTTATAAGTAATAAAAAAAGCTCCTTAAAAAAGGAGCTTTTTTTATTAATCAAACATTGACTTAAAACTTTTAAGTTTAGTTATTAAAAAAGACACTGTTACCAGTGTCTTTTTTTCAGCTTAACTAGGAGTTACTGTCCAGATTAGGTTGTTTGATTTCAACATAAGCATTGGCACGCAGTTCACGTAGCCAGCTATCAAGCTCGGTTTCAAACTGCCGCTCCCCCATAATTTGGCGAGCCATACGTTCTTGGTATTCTTCTGTCATATCCTGCTGACGAGTATCTGTCACCTGTAAAATATGCCATCCAAACTGGGTCTGGAAAGGAGCACTCACCTGGCCGACAGGAGTGCTTTTCATTTTTTCTTCAAACTCAGGCACCATTACACCAGGGCTTACCCAGCCCAAACTACCACCGTCACGTGCTGATCCAGTATCTGTTGAAAAAGTAGAAGCTAATACTGTGAAATCCTCACCAGCTTTAAGACGATTATAAATATTATCAATCATGTGTTTAGCATTTTCTGGACTGACCACTTCAGATGGCTGAATCAAAATATGACGGGTCTGATACTGAGGGACTAATGCTTTTTGTTCACTTGTCTTACGTTCTAACACTTTTAGAACATGCACACCATCACGTGCCGGAATCAGCTCGGTAGTTTGGCCGACAGGTAAGGCACTTACGCGAGCTGCAAGTTCGGCAGGTATGTCTGCTAGGCTGCGAAAGCCCATGTCTACACCTTCTACCTGAACTTTAGTATCTGAATATTGCTTACTGATAGCCTGAATATCATTACTTGTGTTTAAAGCATTTTTTACTTGCTGCGCAACACTTTCAACATTAGCAGTCTGTTTGTCTTTGGGAGTAATCCGGGCATGAATGACATGGACCTGACTACCCAGTGCCGCCTGACCTTGTGGAGATTTCAGGAAATTCTCTACATCTTGGTCGCTGATTTTGATGCGGGACATAACCTGTTGCTGGCGAAGACGATTAATTGCTAAATCTTCAGCAATACGGTTACGTAATGATTCATATGTTCCTGGAGCCATAGCATCAAGCTTTTGCTGAAAGGCTTCTAGGGTTTTTGTGCCGGACTGACTGGCAACCTTCATCACTGCTTCATTTAAACTCTTTTCATCAGGTTTAACGTTATAGCGTCGTACCTGTTCAAGCTGGGCCTGACGCAAAATCAGCTGGTCCAAAGCCTGTTTTTCCAGAAACGCCTGTGGAGGAACTTCACGTTTCTGGGTTTCCAGCTGATGTTTAAGTTCAGCTACGCCCTGTATCAAATCACTTTTTAGGATGACACCATTGTCCACAATCGCAACAACCTCATCTACAGGTTGTGCAAAGCTTTGCATTGATGAAGAAATGACTAAGGCAAGCGCAGTGGCTTTAAAGAATTGTTTAAAATACTTTGTCTTCATTAACGTTGTGTCCAAGATTGATTAATTTTACTAAAACCTAAAACGCGACTTTCAAGTAAAGAGGCCAGTTTATTATTTAGCCCCCCTAATCCCTTGAGGGTGAACTCGGCCATAACAGCGCGTTTCGGTTTAACACCCGGCTCATTGATGTCATCTAGATCATTATAATAAGAGCGGCCATATACTGACACGCCCCAACAGCAGGATTCATAATTTACACCGAGCAGATATTCACGTGCTACATCCTGATCAATGTCATATTGCACATGGCCCATAATACGCCAATTGTTATAAACAGGTTGTATAAACGATGCAACCACCTGGTCATAGCTGTCTTGGCGGTTTGGAATATCTTTGCGGTAAAAATAGCCAAGATTGTAAAGATTGCCCTGATTACCGGTGTAGTAAACCTGAAAATCTCGCTGCGAGTTTTCACCATTAGACATCCAGGCTGAATTGGCGCTAATTGTGAAATTCTGATTCAGCTGGCTACTCAGGCTGAGTACCGGCCCCGTACGTTTTTCTTGATCCAGCTCATCCTCATTATATAAAGTTACTCTGCGGTCTTCAAAGAAGTAGCTTTGTCCTACACTGGCACGCAGTCTTTCCAAACCTATCTGATCCATCAGGCTGTATGTTACACCCAGAGAAAGAAAATTATTGTCTTCTAAGCGGTCATGTCCGTAAAAGCGGTAAGGGTTGAACAACTGGTCATAACTGATAGAGGCTGTAGTCGTATCAAAGTTTGGATAATCATTCTGATCTTTATACGGCGCATAAGCATAGAAAAGGCGCGGAGAAATACTTTGCAGGAAAGTTCCTTCTTTCTCAAACAGTAGGCCGGTATCGAGTGTAAATTGCGGTACTGCTACACTTTTTGTCAGAGAATCTGCTTCAATACCACGGTCTTCACGAGAGTCGCGATCATAGAAAGTATTAATAGAGCGGAAAGATACTTCCGGAATTACAAAGGACCATGGATTGCGGTAGTTATAACGAACCGCAAATTGGTTATAGATACGGGTACCACTACTTTCCAGAACATCTGAATCATCATTAATTGATTTTTTAAAATAGCCGGTATCATTGTTGAATTCATACTGTAGGCCCTGAGGGTTTCCCCCGACGTAATTCAGCAGGAATTGAGGAAGTCGAGCGTACGGCCGGTCTTCATCCTTAATGTCTTTATCCAGTGTTTGAAAGTCTTCGACCTTAAGTTGAGCTTTCAAGCCTGGAATTTGGTTGCGATAGTTAATTACCCAGGCGCGGCGCTGGTTCAGATCGGTTTTGCTGTTTGGACTTGAATCCAGGTCGGCGAAATAGTCTTTATCAGAGACATAATTATATTCAAGATTGGTTGACCAATACGGGTTAATGACCCAGTCATGTAAAAAATGAAATTCTTTACGGTCTTCATCGTTATATTCTTTGTCAGAAGGAAGATAACCTCCCCAAACACGTCCCTCACCAAAGTTTTCAGTTAAATAGCGGAACTCTCCCTCAGCCATAGGGCCACGATCAGCAAGATAGCGTGGCGTAATGGTCGCATCATAATTTGGTGCAAGATTGAGATATACCGGAACAGAGAGCTCTAGTCCACCGTCATTTGAGAAACCGAACTGGGGGTTTAAAATACCAGTTGTACGCCGGTCATCAATTGGGAAATTGAAGTAGGGCACAGCCAGCACAGGTGTATTTTTTACATATAATTTTGTTCCGGTTGTTACCCCGCGCCCGGTCTCCTGATTAAGCTCGATCCGGTCAGCCTGCAGCCTCCAGGCTGGTGCTTCACCTGGCGGGCAGGTGGTATAACTGGCATTACTGAGTATTGCAACTGTAGGGGAGGTTCGTTCAATTTTCTCTGCATGACCATGAGCATGCTGTTGCTCTGCAATATAAAAACTATTGTTCAGGTCGCCCGTCTGTGTTTTGAGGTTATAGTTAATCTGGTCACTTTGTGCTAGCAGCCCACCTTGAGCCAGTTGTACCCGACCTTGTGCATTCGCATAGGTTTGTGTCTGGTCAAGAGTGACTTTGTCTGCACGAATGCTGCGCCCCTCTTGATCAATTACCACATTACCTTCAAGTGTCGAATCACTTTGCGGATTGTAATAGCCATAATCAGCAGTAATCACAGAGGTGACCTTGTCTGGATCAGGTGCGTTATTGTCCGGACTAACTGGTGTAATCCATGTGCCCTGACAAAATGCAGAACTTAAGGCCTGAGTATTTCTTAGTTGTGCCTCAGGTGCACTTTTGTCAACATAATATTGTTCAAAAAACTGTTGCCCTGGGTAAGCTTCATTAATGCTTTCTTTGAGCTGGTTATTGCTTACTGTTGAAAAGGGTTCTGACTGCTCTGCATAACTTGATATGGAGCTACCACATAAAAGGGTCAAAATAGCAGTCGCTAAAGGATTAAATTTAAACTTATGCTTCATTTGTCTCATTAACCAAGTATGCTTTTCGCAATTAATTATTGTGGCATCATAGAGAAAAAGTGCAGAACTAGCTACACTTAATCCTTTAAAAAACTCAGCCTGTTTTAGATTTTATTGCAAATGAATACACAACGTGAACAATTGATACAAACATGGATTACAACTGTACTGAACTCGGATGAGTTTGAGCTTAATTTTTTAGCAGGTGATGCCAGCTTTCGCCGCTATGCACGTATAAAATATCAGAATAAAAGTTATATGCTCATGGATGCGCCGCCAGAAAAAGAAGACTGTGCTCCATTTGTTCATATAGATGAATTTTTTGCTGCTCATGGAGTGCGGGTGCCGCAGATTATTGCAAAAAATCTGGAACAGGGATTTTTACTGCTGGAAGATTTTGGTGATGTACTGCTTTCTACCCTGCTAAATGAAGAGACTGTAGATCAATATTATTTGCAGAGTTTCAAGCAACTGGTACAGCTGCAATCAATTGACGGAAAAGGCCAGTTTCCGCTTTATTCTCAGGAGAAATTACTGTCTGAAATGCAGTTGCTGACAGACTGGATGCTGCCTGCCTTAAGTATTGTACCCTCTCCGCAAGAACAGAAAATTATTGATCAGACATTTAAATTTTTATCTGAAGCTGCTTTAAGTCAGCCACAGGTGATCGTACATCGTGATTTTCATAGCCGTAACTTAATGAAACTTGAAGATGGGCAAGAGCTAGGGATTATCGACTTTCAGGATGCGGTAATTGGTGCAGATACTTATGACCTTATCTCCATTACCCGTGATGCTTATGTACAGTGGCAACCAGAGCGTGTATATCAATGGTTCAAGACATTTTATGAGCTTTTGCCGGCCAGTACAAAACTGAACCGTACCTTTGAAGACTTTAAGCGTGATGCTGACCTCATGGCCATTCAACGGCACATTAAAATACTAGGTATTTTTGTGCGTCTGTTTGAGCGTGATGGTAAGGCGGGTTACTTAAAAGATCTCCCGCGTGTGATGTGGTATCTGTTAGAAGAAAGTCAGGGCTATACTGAACTTGAAGCGTTTGTGGAATTTATACGTCAGCGTGTGATGCCTGCTTTTACCCAAAAATACGGAATATATGAGGTGGCTGCCTGATGAAAGCAATGATTCTGGCAGCGGGTCTGGGTAACCGGATGCGGCCACTCACACTGACCACGCCCAAGCCTTTACTGGAAGTTGGTGGAAAGCCACTTATAGTCTGGCATCTTGAAAAATTACAGCGTATCGGTGTTCGTGATATTGTCATCAATACGGCATGGCTAGGCGAAAAGCTCGTTGATGCTCTAGGTGACGGTTCAGCCTTTGGAGTCAATATCCTCTGGTCACATGAGGGTGAAGGACTGGAAACGGCTGGTGGAATTATCAATGCTTTACCTCTGCTGGATCATGAGCCGTTTATTCTGGTCAATGGTGATGTCTGGACTACGATGGATTTTGCACCTTTGCTGCAGACTGAGTTAACTGGACATCTTGCACATTTGGTACTGGTTGACAATCCGCCTCAGCATCCTCAGGGTGATTTTATATTATCTCAGGGGCATGCCTATACCTTTGCACAGGCGAAATCTGGTGAGGCACTGACTTATAGTGGTATTGCTGTTCTTTCGCCAGAGCTGTTTGTTGGGCTGGAACCTGGTAAGCGTCCACTTGCCCCGCTATTAAAAGAAGCTATGCAACAGCAACAGGTGAGTGCTGAAAAAATGCAAGGAATCTGGGTTGATGTGGGTACACCAGAGCGTTTGAATGCTCTAGATCAGCAAATTCAGCAGGGCTTGTATGACCAAATGCATAATCACTAGTCATTAGATACTGTGTCATGAACTAGAAATCGGTATACTTCACTTAATTTTTCTGAGATGTTGCTTGTTTATGCATCCGTTTTTCCAAGAGTTAAAACAGGGCAGTCAGGCCTTGGGGCTAAGCTTGAATGATGAGACTTTAGGTCTGTTGCTGCAGTATCAGGATGCACTGGTACTCTGGAATAAAGCCTATAATCTGACAGCAATCCGTGACCCGAAAGAAATGCTGGTAAAACATCTACTGGACAGTTTAAGCATCTTGAAAGATCTGCCGTCTGGACGTCTGCTGGATATTGGTACCGGAGGTGGCATGCCAGGCATGATTATTGCCTTGTGTCAGCCAGAACGTGAATGTGTATTGCTAGATTCAAATGGCAAAAAAATCCGTTTTCTCAAACAGTTTATTGCTGACCTGAAACTAAAAAATGTGATTGCAGTGCAAACCCGTGTAGAAAATGAAGAAAGTATTCATGAGCTTGGCCAGTTTGATGTGATCACCAGCCGTGCATTTGCGTCACTGACAGATTTTGTGTTGGCTTCAGAACCTTATATGCATGGCGGAAGTGTGATTGCCTCTATGAAAGGGTTAGTTCCACATGAGGAAGTCGCTGCTCTTGCAGAAAACTTTTCTTGCCAGATTATTGAACTGCAAGTTCCACGTCTGGATGAACAGCGGCATCTGCTTTTATTAAAACGTATTTAAAAGATTTTTAGGATTGGGGTTAGCATGGCTCAGATTATTGCGATTGCAAACCAGAAAGGTGGCGTAGGAAAAACCACAACTGCCGTCAACTTGGCAGCTTCTCTTGCAGTATTAAAAAAACGTGTATTGCTGATAGACATGGATTCACAGGGCAATGCGACGATGGGCTCTGGTGTGCAGAAAAATGATCTGCTTTATTCAGTTACAGATGTACTGCTGGGTGAAGTATCCATTGAAACGGCAATTACCAAAGCAGAAGTAGGTTATAAAGTTCTTGGGGCCAATCGTGACCTTGCTGGGGTAGAGCTGGCGATCGCTGAACAGCCAGGCCGTGAATATATTTTGCGGGAAGCTTTAAAAGATATTGAAAAGTCTTATGATTATATCATTGTTGATTGTGCGCCTAGTCTGAGCTTGATCACCGTTAATGCGCTTGCTGCAGTGCAGGGTGTCGTCATTCCGATGCAGTGTGAATATTACGCGCTTGAGGGACTGGCAGATCTCACGCAGACAATTGACCGTATTCAGCAGGCGCTTAATCCTGACCTGCAAATTGTGGGTGTATTGCGTACCATGTATGATGCCCGAAATGCCCTGACCCGTGATGTTTCGGCTGAACTGGAACAGTATTTTGGCAAAAAACTCTACGAGACGGTTATTCCACGTAATGTTCGACTGGCTGAAGCACCAGCGCATGGTTTGCCTATCATTTATTTTGAGAAAAGTTCTAAAGGTGCAGTAGCTTATTTGAATCTTGCAGCCGAAATTCTTAAAAAGACCAAGCTAAAAAAAGGAAGTAATGCATGACCACCAAAAAGCGCGGATTGGCCAAAGGCCGTGGTTTAGATGCCTTACTAGGTTCGATTCAAAAAGAGAAGTTGCAGCTAGAAGCTCAATCACTGGATCATGGACAGCTTAAACAGATTGATGTGCATCTGCTTAAGCGGGGTGAATACCAGCCGCGCCGTTTTATTGAGGAAAAAGATCTGCAGGAACTGGCCGCTTCAATTGAGAAGCATGGGGTTATGCAGCCGATTGTTATACGCCCGGTTGATGATGAAAAGCGTCCCTATGAAATTATTGCAGGAGAACGCCGCTGGCGTGCAGCGCAGCTGGCGGGGCTGACTGAAGTACCAGCAATTGTTCGTGACTTAAATGACCAGGTAGCAATTGCGCTTGCCTTGATTGAAAATATTCAGCGCCAGGATCTGAATCCAATTGACCAAGCAATAGCATTACAGCGTTTTCATGATGAATTCGGTTTAAGCCATCAGGAAATAGCCGAAACAGTAGGCAAGGCCCGTACTACCGTAAGTAACCTGTTGCGTTTGCTGAGCCTGGCTGAGCCAGTAAAAGACTTTATGCAACAAGGTTTGCTGGATATGGGACATGCGCGTGCAATCCTGACCCTAAAATCTAAAGATCAGTTAAAAGCTGCTGATACCGTTATTGAAAAAAGTCTTTCAGTCCGTCAGACCGAGCAACTGGTGCGTGAGTGGAACACACCAAAACAGGAAAAAAATAAAACGTCAATGTCAGCTGATCTTGAGCAGCTCACCCAGCGGCTTTCTGAACGTTTCAGTGCAGATGTCAAAATTGATTACAACAAGCAAGGTAAAGGAAAACTGGTGATCCATTATCATTCGCTTGATGAGCTTGATGGTATCTTGAATATCTGTCTGGCCGATTAACAGTTTAAAAATATAAAAAGATAGTTTGATTTGGGGTATACAGCATGTGGGAACTTGTTAAAGCTGGCGGCTGGCTAATGCTGCCGCTCGTCGTATGTTCTATTTTTACCATAGCTATTACATTGGAGCGCTTTATCCGTTTAAAGCGCTCTCAAGTGATTCCTGTAGAGCTGATTTTACGTCATCTCCAAGATATTGCTCCAGTAATCGACAGGTTAAGCCATGCCCCAAACCTGCAGGCTAGCACTTTGGGGCAGATTCTGCTGGCAGGCTATGCGAGTCGGCAAGAAAGTGAGCAGTTTGCACGTGCCCAGATGGAAGCGAAAGCCTCTCAGGAAATTGGGTATTTGGAAAAGAATATTAATTTTTTGGGTACCTTGAGCGCAGTAGCCCCATTACTTGGGCTGCTGGGTACGGTGCTGGGTATTATTGAATCTTTTCTGGTGATTGATCTAGGTACGACCAGTAACCCGGGTCTTATGATACCGGGTATTTCTAAAGCCCTGATTACCACTGCTGCGGGTATGCTGATTGCTATTCCTGCATTATTCGCCTATCGATTCTTTCAAAGACTGGTACAGGAATATGTGGCTGAGCTTGAGCAGCAGTCAACATTATTTCATGCAGCATTGTTCTATAGTAGTACAGCTGGTTCAGAGCTGCGAAAAGTCGGCTAAATAGGTCAAATATCATGAAATTCAAGCGCTCTCAAGTGGAAGATATCCAGATTAACCTGACTCCCATGATCGACTGCCTACTATTTATTCTGGTATTTCTGCTTTTGTCTACGACATTTAATCAGCAAAGCCGTCTTAACCTGACCCTGCCAGATGCACAGGGTGTTCCACCAAAACAATACGATCAAAAAATCGAGGTTATGGTAGACTCTTCCGGCCATTACGCAGTCAATGGACAAGCTTTGTCCAGTAAAGAAGTGGCTGATTTAAGCGCAGCAATCAAGCAGGTTGCTGAAGACCGGCGTGATTTGATGTTTATTATTGCGGCTGATGCCAAGGCCACCCATCAGGATGTAATCCGTGTGATGGATACGGCCGGACAGCTGGGCTTTGTAAATGTCAATATTAGTACCAAGCTCCCTACCCGAGGTTATTAGTGAAGCAAGATTTTAAAGTTTATGCGCGTCTCCTGTCTTATTTAAAGCCTTACTGGGGGGCAGCTTTACTTGTACTCGTCGGTTTTGGTATTAATGCTTCTACAGAGGTATCAGTTGCCAAGCTGCTTGAATATATCATTAATGCCATTCAGCACCAGAACCAGCAGAATTTAAACTGGTTTCCATTTCTGGTTATTATCTTGATTTTTTTCCGTGGATTGGGGCTATTTATTGGCGGCTACTATACAGCTGTCATCTCACGTAGTCTGATTTTTCAGATCCGGCAAGAGGTGTTTGCCAAACTATTGCGTTTACCTGCCCAGTATTATCTGGACAATAACAGCGGGCAGATTACTGCCAAAATCATGTATAACGTGGAGCAACTTACAGCTGCTTCTTCTGAATCTTTAAAAACACTAGTTCAGTACGGTTTCATTACATTAGGCCTAATTGGTTATCTATTATATACCAACTGGCGTTTAACTATCTGCATCTTGATTTTCGCACCACTGATTGGACTGTTGATCCGCAAAGCGGCTAAACGGATGCGCAAGCTTTCCGTACAGGTGCAAAATACTATGGGTGATATTAACCATGTTGTACAGGAAAGTGTAAATGGCAATGCAGTCGTAAAAGGGTTTGGTGGAGAGGCCTTTGAGCAGGAGCGTTTTTATCATCATTCTAATGAAAACCTGAAACGTGGCCTGAAAATGGTCATTGTACAGCAGATGAATAGCCCAATTGTTCAGCTGATCATGGCAATTGCAATGAGTATTATCATCTGGATTGCTTTGCGCCCACAGGTTCTGGGTAATACTTCAGCAGGCGAGTTTGTCGCTTATATTACAGCTGCCGGATTACTGGCTAAGCCGATCAAGTCTCTAACAGATATTAATGAAAAGTTGCAGCGGGGGATGGCTGCTGCCTATTCAGTATTTGAATTACTGGATATGCCTGAAGAAAAAAATACAGGTGATTTAAAACCTGTACTAAAAGGCAATATTGAATTTAATCAGGTAAACTTGACTTATAGTGATGGCTCACAGGCTATTTATGATTTTAGTCTTAATGTAAAAGCTGGTGAGACAGTAGCATTGGTTGGACGTTCTGGTGCAGGTAAAAGTTCTCTGGTGAATTTGCTGGTACGTTTTCAGGAAATCAGTTCCGGAAAAATTTTACTAGATGGCTTCGATATTCAAAAAATCGAACTGACAGCCTTGCGTTCTCAAATCGCAATGGTAAACCAGCAGGTCGTACTATTTAATCGTAGCGTGCGAGACAACATCGCTTACGGCCAGCTACAAGGGGCAAGTGAGGCTGAGATCATTGCAGCTGCAAAAGCAGCCTATGCCCATGATTTTATTATGAGTTTGCCGCAAGGTTATGACACCATTCTGGGTGCACAGGGACTTAATCTTTCAGGTGGTCAGCGTCAACGTATTGCAATTGCCCGTGCTATTTTGAAAAATGCTCCAATTCTGATTCTGGATGAGGCTACCAGTGCACTCGACAATGAGTCTGAGCATTTCATTCAAAAAGCCTTTGATAAGGCTATGCAAGAACGGACCACTATTGTTATTGCACATCGTTTATCTACTATTGAGAATGCAGACCGGATTGTGGTTATGGATAAAGGCCGTATTGTCGAGCAGGGTAACCATCAGGAACTGATGCAAAAGCATGGCGCGTATTATCAGTTGCATCAGCGTAATTTTGAGGAAAACTGATCCATGTCAATGGCCCAGTTGATTCAAGATGCATGGAATAAGCAGGCTGCTTGGCTGATTATTTTAAGACCATTGGCATGCTTGTATCGTGGAGGATTTTTGATAAACCGCTGGTTCTATCAGACAGGTTTAAAGAAAGTCTATCACTCACCTGTGCCGGTTATGGTTATTGGCAATATTACCGTGGGCGGCAGTGGAAAGACACCACTGCTGATTCATCTGGTTAAATATTTGCAGAGTAAGCAGGTGCGAGTGGGGGTGATCAGCCGCGGATATGGAGGCAAAGGACCATTTCCAGCACAGGTTTCTGTTCACTCCACACCTGAGCAGGTTGGTGATGAACCTTGCCTGATTGTACAGTCGACCGGTATACCAATGGCAGTAGGCAGTAACCGGCAAGCTAATATTGAACTGTTATTGCAACATCATTCGCTTGATCTGATCATTAGTGATGACGGGCTACAGCATTGGGCATTGGGCCGGCAAATTGAGTGGGTTGTACTGGATAATAACCGTGGCCTAGGCAATGAAAAACTCCTGCCAGAAGGATACTTACGCGAACCGAAGAGCCGTCTGCAGAAAGCTACTGTAATTGAACATGCTCAGCATCCTCAGTCTGTATTTAATATGCATCTTGAGCCTGGACAGCCTTATTTGCTTAATCCTGGTGCAGGAAAAGAGCAGAGATTTGATGCCACTCTGGAATTTCATGCAGTTGTAGGTATCGGTTTTCCTGAGCGCTTTTATCAGACGCTCGCTTCACTGGGCATTAATCGGATTTATCATCATGCCTACGCAGATCATCATGATTACCAGCTTAAAGATCTGGAATTTGGTGACTTGAAACCGCTGATTACTACTGAAAAAGATGCAGTAAAAATCCGCCAACTTCTAAAGAGTGTTCCAGAATTTAAAAGGCAGATTTGGGTCGTGCCAGTCGATGCGATATTATCTTCTGCTTGTTATGCACTGCTGGAACAACAGCTTGGTCAATATGATATACAGATTTCTTAAGGTCTTTTTATGAAACACATCGTCATCCCTGCACGTTATGCAAGTTCACGTCTGCCAGGTAAACCGCTTCTGGAAATTCATGGACGTCCAATGATTTTACGTGTGGTAGATCAGGCCCGTAAAGTTCAGGGATTCGATGATTTATGTGTGGCAACTGATGATGAGCGTATTGCAGAGGTGTGTCGGGACGAAAATGTGGATGTGGTGTTAACCCGTTCAGATCATCCATCAGGTACGGACCGCTTGAGTGAAGTTGCACGGATCAAGGGTTGGGGAAGTGATGATATTATTGTTAATATTCAGGGTGATGAACCTTTATTGCCGGCTCAACTGGTACAACAGGTTGCACAGCTATTAATAGATCAGCCCCAATGTTCAATGTCGACTTTATGCGAGCCGATTCATGAGCTTGATGAGTTTCAGCGTGACAGTATAGTTAAAGTGGTAAAAAGCCTTCATGGAGAGGCTTTGTATTTTAGTCGAGCCACTATTCCTTATGATCGTGATGCTGCCCGGCAGACTATACCGCAGTTACATACGCAGGCTTTTCGTCATCTGGGGCTTTATGCATATCGTGTGAGCCTGCTGCAGGCTTATGTAGGTTGGGATATGGGACCGCTTGAAAAACTGGAAAGTCTAGAGCAGCTGCGTGTACTGGAAAATGGCCATCGTATTGCAATTGCTGTTGCTATGGCTAACTTGCCACCGGGTGTAGATACTCAGGCTGATC
This sequence comes from Acinetobacter sp. 1294596, assembly GCF_000582925.1. Classification (NCBI taxonomy): domain Bacteria; kingdom Pseudomonadati; phylum Pseudomonadota; class Gammaproteobacteria; order Moraxellales; family Moraxellaceae; genus Acinetobacter; species Acinetobacter sp. 1294596. The sequence goes on from NZ_JFCC01000013.1 coordinate 29,487, forward strand.
TTGATCGGCTAAATGCATTGGATATTTCCTATTTTGAATAACTGCTGGAACAAGTAATATGGAAAATGTTCTTGAGCAATCCCGGATTTATCCTTGGCAGCAGCCAGTATGGGAAACACTGACACGGCGTTTTCCTGACATCGGTCATGGGCTACTGTTTTACGGCAAATCTGGCTGTGGTAAAGAAGCTTTTAGCCGGCATTTTCTCGCCTGGATACTTTGCCAGAATAAGCAAGCTCAAGGACCGTGTGGGGAATGTAGTAGTTGTCAGTGGTTAAAATCAGATACACATCCCAACTATGTACATATTTCGACCGATGAAGAAAATAAAAAACAGAATGCTAAAATTCGCATTGAAAAAATACGCGATTTACAGCCTTTCGTACAGCAAACTGGTGAGGGCTGGCGCGTTATAATGATTGAGCCAGCTGAAGCACTCAATATTGCTGCGGCAAATGCATTGCTTAAAACTTTGGAAGAACCAGGGGAGCGCATTGTCATTATTTTACTGGCTGATCATTATTTAAAGTTACCGGCAACTATTCGCAGTCGACTGCAGCACTATGCACTGGATCGAATCAGTACTGAACAGGCAGAACAGTATATCCGTCCCAACTTGTCTGACCTGAACCAGCAAAATTTGCAGCTTTTAATGAATCTGTCCAGTGATATGCCTTTACAGGCATTAGAGTTGGCTGACTCTGCATGGTTGCCGAAGCGCCAGGAATTTCTTAAAGATTGGGAAAAACTGGTAGCTCAAAAAAATATGCCGGTATTCTTTGCATCAAAATGGCATAAAGAGCTGACATTTCCTGAATTTATCACTATGTTTGAATACTTGTTGTGTGATCTGATTTGTGTCAAGCTAAATCAAAACCTGAAGAATGTTGATCTTAACCTGAAGCCAGTTGCTGAACATTATTCGCTTGATGTTTTGTTCGAAATCTATTCAGATTTGCAAAAATCCAAGCAGCTTACTGAGCAGAATGTACAGGTTAACTTGGTTCTGGATCAACTGTTCATCAGGCTGATGAATGTTTAAGACTTAAGGGGAAAGTCGATGCAACCACGTATGGGCGGTATTATTCAGGTGAATATACCTGACCGGGCAACCTTGCAGGCCAGTTATATGGGTTTTGTTCAGGGTGGTGGTCTGTTTATTCCATCACAACAGCCAGTAAAAATGGGTGAAGAGGTTTTTGTGCTAGCTACTTTGCCTGGACAAGCTCAGAAAGTACCCTTGACTGGCAAAGTCATCTGGATTTCCCGCAAACAGAATGGAATTCGACCTCAAGGTTTCGGAATTCAGCTAAGTGGCGAGAAAGGAATTTATTATAGAAGTGAAGCTGAAAAGCTGCTTGCCGGTAGCCTGACTTCAGATCGTCCGGGTTATACCGTCTAAAACTGTCGATTTTTAAGCTCACTGGTTGTTATAGGAAAAAATTGTGTTTGTAGATACTCATTGTCATTTAACCCTGCTGGACCTGTCGCCTTATGATGGTGATATTGATCTGGCCATTCAGGCGGCAAAAGATGTAGGGGTATCAAAAATGATGAGTATCTCGGTAAATCTGGATGACCACATTGAGCTTTCGCGAATTGCCATCCGTCATCCTGAGTTGGGCTATAGTGTAGGTGTGCATCCTTGTGAAGATGCCACAGTCATGGCGCGTGCTACGACTGAATATCTGGTTGAGCTAGCACAGGCAGAAAAAGTATGGGCGCTTGGTGAAACCGGTCTCGACTATTTTCACAGTACGGATTTTATTGCTGAACAAAAAGAATGTTTCGCCCGTCATATTCAGGCTTCAAAAATAGTAAAAAAGCCAGTAGTTGTACATACGCGCTCGGCTAAGCATGACACGGTTGATATTATTCGTGCCGAAGGTTCTGAACATGGAATTCTGCACTGTTTTACAGAAGATTGGGAAACTGCCAAGGCAGTCCTGGATTGTGGTTACTATATTTCTTTCTCGGGTATTGTATCCTTTAAAAATGCTCAGGATTTGCGAGATGTTGCCAAACAGGTCCCCCTTGACCGTATTTTGATTGAAACGGATAGCCCGTATCTGGCACCAGTACCTTATCGAGGTAAATCTAATGAACCAAAATATGTTCCATATGTAGCCAAAGCCTTAAGTGATGTATATGATAAACCGCTTGAGGAGATTGCTTTCATAACAACACAAAATTTTGAAAACCTCCTTAATTCAAAGTAAATACACATTGAAAAGCAAAAAGAGAGTAATCGGGTGAAGATGGATCGTCAGGCCCAGTTTCGGGCAAGAGAAGCATTAATATTTCAAGTGGCAGAGCAACTCCTGTTAGAAAATGGTGAGTCAGGCATGACACTTGATGCACTGGCGGCAGAACTCGATTTAGCCAAGGGTACTCTATACAAGCATTTTCAAAGTAAGGATGAGTTGTATATTCTGCTTATTATTCGCAATGAGCGGATGTTGCTGGAAATGATTCAGGATGGCGAAAAATCTTTTCCTGAACACTTGGCTTTTTTCATGTTGCATCATCTGCATCATCCGGAACGTACCGTACTTTTTCATCAGATTGAAGAGCGGCTTTCGATTACCGGACAGGGAATCCACCATCTTTTTAGTGAGCTCTATCAGGTCCGTAAACAGCGAATGCGTATTATTATACGCATGACCGAAAATTATTTGGAATCCATTGGCAGTATCATGACAGTGCGTGACTATCTGGCTTCGATCTGGTCACTAACACATGGCGCGGCAGCAATTTTAAATTCAAGTTTTTATCAGCGTTATCTGGGGTCGCGTGATACTTTAAGAGTGGCCTATATTGATCAGGCTTTGGCACTGCCCAAGCAGGTTAATGAACAATATGCCTGACATGGAATAATCTAATGATCCGTTCATCTTCATCTGCTCATTATGGTTTTACCTTAATCGAACTGATGGTGGTCATTGTGATCATTGGTATTACGACATCTCTTGTTGTAATGAATTTGGATGGTATTGATCAGCGCAAAGCAATGCAGGCTAGAGAAGTTTTTTTACTGGACCTGCAGAAAATCAACCGGGAAGCCAATGACCAGGCACGTATACTCGCACTTGAGACGCGATCAGCTACTGATGTAAATACTTTTGTTTATAACTTGCTTGAATATCAAGCTGCGGCTGATATGAAAACTACTACTGGGTTTTTAGCTCCTACATCAGAAAAATGGCAGAAATATAGTGAGTTTCCTTCCCGACATTTGCCCCCAAATGTCAGCTTTAGTATTCAGCCTCTCGATCATGATTTTCAAAACGCCAGTAATGAAGAGTTATTAGGAAGCCGAGCACCTAAACTGATCTGGCTGGGAAATGGAGAAGTGAGGCCTGTACGCATCCAGTTCTATCTGGAGCAAAGGCCGGTAGGCCATGAAATCGAAATTGATTATTTAGGTAAAATTAGTGAAACCTAAAGGCTTTACATTACTTGAAGTTATGGTTGCGCTAGCAATTTTTGCGATAGCAGCAGTTGCTCTGACAAAAGTAGCCATGCAATATACACAAGCCACCTCAAATGCAATTTTAAGGACAAAAGCGCAATTTGTGGGTATGAATGAAATTGCTCTCATGGAAATGAATCAGGCGTGGCTACAGGGAAAAGAGTCTAAACAGGTAACATCTCAAGGTGAAACCTGGCAAATTGACAAACAGGCAGCTTCCACCATCAGTCCAAATGTACAGCGTATTGAAGTACAAATTAGTCTGTTTAATACAGAGCAGGGTAAGGTTGAAAATGGAATTGCGACCTTGGTGTTTTTTAATCATCCACTCAAAGAAAATACTTCATGAAATATAAACGGGGTTTTACTCTGGTGGAGCTGTTGGTCGCGATTGCGATTTTTGCAGCACTCTCTGCGCTGGGTTGGAAGGTCTTTGATTATCTGATCAAAGTAAAAGAACGAAATAGTATACATGAGCAAAATCTTGCCCGGTTACAGGAAGCTTATCAGCAAATCTTACGTGACAGCCTGCAGCTGATTCCATTAACTGCAAATAATGGAGGAGAGTTGCGTCCTGCACTTGAATTAAACGATCAGCATTTTATTTTTAGTAAAGCTGGTGTAACTGATCCTTTGGGCCAGGGGCTGGGGCCTTATGAGCGGATCGAATATCAATACAGTAGTGCAGACCAGAAACTGTACCGGTTAAAATATCAAAACCTGAATACTTCAACTGCTATTCAGCCCCAGTCAAGTGTGCTTCTTGATCAGGTCGAGCAATACCGGATTAGCGTCTTAAATCCGGCTGAACTAAACAGATGGCCTGAAGGCGTATTGAATCCTGCTTCCCAATCAGAACAGCTTAAAATTCTACCGCGCGGTTTTAAAATCAATCTGACCATAAATGGAACTGAATACGAATGGATTTACAGCCTTTCAAATACAGGTGATTTAAAAGAAAAAACAATAAATCTATCTTAAAAGTAAAAAACTGGGGATTACTATGCGGCAGCAACAGGGTATAGCACTTATTACTATTCTGATGATGGTTGCCTTGGCAACCATTCTGGCTGCCACTATTGCCAAGCGGCAAAGTCAGACAGCAGATAATACCGCTTACCTGATGCGGCAGGACCAATCTTTACTCTATACTAAAAGTGCTGAAGCATTTTTCTCTGAAATCCTGCGACAAGACAAAGAAAATGCTGGAGATATTGATCATTTACAGGAAATTTGGGCACAGCCTATGCCTGCCTTTCCCGTAGAAGATGGTTATATTTCAGGTCGTTTAAAAGATGAAAGTGGAAAGTTTAATTTAAATAATCTGGTTAAGGCAGATGGTACGGTTAATCCGGATGCTCAGGCCTGGTTTGAGCGCTTGCTGGTCCGTGTTGGTCTGCCTGCCGAACTAAGCCAGGCAGTGATTGACTGGCAGGACCCTGACGATCTGACTATAGGTGCTATGGGCGCAGAAAGCAGTTATTATCAAGGTTTGAATCAACCTCATCTTACTCCCAATACCCGGTTTTTTAGTATTGAAGAGCTGAAGCAGGTAAGAGGGTTCGAAGGAAAAAAATACCAATTGATAGCGCCTTATGTAAGTGCATTACCAGCAGAGACCAAAATTAATATCAATACAGCACCTGCTTTGGTTCTTGCCAGTATGGATGAGAAGCTTGATCTGAATGCTGTCACAGATGCTTTGCAGCGTAAGCAAAGTAATATGGAATACTTTAATGCCACAGGCGATTTGTGGGGACTTGAGCCATTCGATCAGATAAGTGCTACCAACAAAGCACAAGTAAATCCATTGCTGGATATAAAGTCAGATTTTTTTAAAGCTGAAATTGAAGTACGGCTCTCAGAACGTAAACGGCAGTTCACAACATACTTTAAACGCGATGAAAACCAGATCTATGTATATTTTCGAAGTCTTGCCCCATTTTAGACTGCATGAATTGTGAGCAGTTATAAAAATAGCTGCGAACTACTTTACTTTTGCTTTATAATTAAAAATATTTGCAGTCAATTACCTATTCGGCGCATGTTAATTCGTAAGTTATTTAAGTTTGAAAACGCTCATATCGTGCGAAATTGCACTTCGGATCGCTGTAAGCGTTCAATTCATGGCCATAGCTACAAGGTTGAGTTGTTACTCAAGGCTAACCGGTTGGATCATGGACAGATGGTCTACGACTTCGGCCTGTTGAAAGGGGTGATTAAAGATCTTTTCGACAGTTTTGACCATGCCATCTGTTTTTGGCAAAATGATGACCAGGAATATATTGCAGCGTGCAAAAAATTTAGTGCGCGCTGGATAGCTCTGCCTGTTTCACCCTCTGCTGAACAGTTTTCGCGCATTTTCTTCTTTCTAGCCCAGCAGGTTCTAAATTCAACCGTTACCCAGAACGGGGAAGGTGATGTTGAGGTTTACTCGGTAATTGTGCATGAAACAGATACAGGTTATGCACAGAGTTTTCAGGAAGATATAGAAAATAGGCAAATGGGTTTATTACAGCTTGAACAGATCGAATTTTCTGAACAGGTTCAGCAAGAATGGGCCGATCCGACCATGTATGAAAGATTGAAACAGGGTTTGAAATTTGAAAATCCTGGAGTTGAGCTGCAGGTCAAGCTTTAAAACTTCGGATATTTTATTTTGGATAAGACTTTAAGGAAAAAGGCATGCAGTTAACTGAGCAGCAAGATGAAAAATTGAGTAAGGTTCAGTTAGACGAAAGTTGGAAATATGCCTTGGCAGATTTTTTGCTGGGTGCCAAGATAGAACACTTGCGTAACTTCTTGCGAGAAGAAAAGAAAGCTCAAAAAACAATTTATCCCCCAAACCCGGAAATATTTAAGGCATTAAATATGACTCCACTTGACCAGGTGAAGGTCGTAATTTTGGGGCAGGATCCTTATCATGGGCCTAATCAGGCCAACGGGTTGAGCTTTTCTGTACATCGTGGTGTAGGTTTACCGCCATCATTACGTAATATTTTTCATGAACTGCATACTGATCTGGGTGTGCCTGAGCCTCACCATGGTGATCTGACCAAATGGGCAAAGCAAGGTGTATTACTGCTAAATAGCGTATTGACTGTTGAGGCAGGTCAGCCAACTTCTCATCAAAAGCAGGGCTGGGAAGATTTTACCGATTATGTGATTGATGTGGTAAATGAACAGCGGGAACATGTTGTCTTTATTTTATGGGGTGCATATGCACAGCGTAAAGGACAGCGAATTAATCAAGACAGACATTTGGTCTTGAAAGCTGCTCACCCTTCTCCTTTGGCAGCCAACCGTGGTGGTTTCTTCGGTTGTAAAGTATTCTCCAAAACAAATAATTATTTAACACAACATGGCATTGAGCCTATAGACTGGCAGCTGGACGCATGACAAATTCTCCCTTACTAAATTCTTATCATCCTGACTTGGTCGTTGAAGCCGCGGACAATGGCTGGCGTATAGTACGTTTAAATCGTCCGAAATCCTTGCATGCTCTGGATGAATCTATCGTTTCTGCATTACTGAAGGCTTTTGAAGATTTTCAGCATGATGATCAGGTCAAGGCTATCTGGTTAGATTCAACAACACCAAAAGCCTTTTGTGCAGGTGGAGATGTTCGTAAACTACGTCAATTAGTCATTAATCATGAAGTAGATACAGCGAACCGGTTTTTTGAACAGGAATACGCACTGGATTTACTCATTCATAATTATGCCAAACCAATTCTGGTCTGGGGAGAAGGTTATGTTATGGGAGGTGGGCTGGGCTTGTTTATGGCAGCACCGTTCCGGCTGGTCACTCCCTATTCGCGGTTAGCTATGCCTGAGATTAATATTGGTTTATATCCTGATGTCGGTGCAAGCCGTTTCTTGGCAGATCGGGGTCCGATAGGTTTATTTACCGGTCTGACGGGTTCAATTATGACCTCTGCTGGCGCTTATGGTATCGGTTGGGCAACCCATATCTGTGATGCACAGCGTGATGTAGTATTACAAAAAGTCATCAGTATTGATTGGAATCATTATCCTGCGGGAAGTTTCCGTGCGATTGATGATACCTTAAACAGCCTGCACCGACCGGTGGCCCCAGGCCCATTACAGAATTCACTTGATGTGATTCATAGTGTCTGCCGGGGTATAAATTTTGAACAGGACTATCAGGCTATTATTGGTTTAAGTGATGCTCGTAGTGACTGGTTGCGTCAGGCAAGCGAAAATCTGCAAAAGGGCTCGCCTGCCACAGCCGCACTTACTTGGCTGTTATGGCAATGGGGGCGTCAGGTTCATTCTTGGAATGAAGTATTTGAGCTTGAACTTCAAATTTCCAACTGGAAAATCCGCCATCCTGATTTTGTTGAAGGAGTACGTGCACGACTGGTGGATAAAGATTTGTCACCTGAGTGGAAACAAAGTGCCGATTTAAGTCTGCGCAGTATCTTGGGTGATCAACCACCAGTAACCACAAATGAAAGCTGGAACAGACTACTTAAACAATATCAGGTGATTGACTGATATATGCAGCAACATGAATTCGATGATCATTACTGGATGCAGCTTGCCTATGAGCAGGCTGCACTTGCAGCGTCAAAAGGAGAAGTTCCGGTAGGTGCAGTAATTGTAAGTAATAACCAGATTATTGGTGTAGGACATAATCAGCCAATTTTCAAGCATGACCCAACAGCTCATGCAGAAATACAGGCTCTTCGAGAGGCTTGTCAATTAACACAAAATTATCGACTGCCAGATGATGCTACTTTATATGTCACTCTTGAGCCTTGTACAATGTGTGTAGGAGCGTTAATCCACGCACGGGTGCAGAGAGTGGTTTTTGGAGCTACTGAGCCTAAAGCCGGGTCACTCGTCAGTGCGCGCCGCTTATTAGAGAGTGGTTATTATAATCATCTATTTCAATTTGAATCAGGCTGTTTACAAGAACAGTGTTCACAACAGCTAAGTGATTTCTTTAAAATGCGGCGTGAACAGAAGCGTCAGCAGAGTAAACTCTGAACTAATCTCCATAAAATAGATACCATCATGGTTTCAGAACTCTTTAAATTATCAATTTTCAATAAAAAACACAGGAAAGAAAATGAATTATATTGAAGTAAAAAAACAGTTTAATGCGCCTGTATCCGAAGTCTTTGAATTGCTCTCCAAGCATTCAACATATAATACAGCATTTGCACCTATACAGGTCGTGCGTAGTAAAGACTCAGCTGATCCGCAGCGTCCGGACGGGGTCGGATCAGTTCGCCGTATGGGATATGGACCAGTCAAACCTCTGCAAGAAGAAATTACACTGCTTGAAGAAAATAAGCGTATTGAATATAAGATTATTAAAAATCCTTTAATCCGACATCATTTAGGCCGAATTGAGTTTGAAGAGCTGGCAGGAGATAAAACTTTAGTGCGCTACCGGATTGAATTGCAGGCAAAGGCACCGTTTGTCAGTAAATTAATACTTGCACAGCTTAAAGGCGCGATTACACTAGGTCTCTCAAAGTTAGCAAAATCAGTTTCTTAATGGAAAATTAATGACAGTTCAAATTATTACTATCGATGGTCCAAGTGGTTCAGGAAAGGGGACATTAGCAGCGAAGCTCGCCGAATATTATGGTTATCATTTACTTGATTCGGGAGCCTTATATCGCCTTTTAGGGCTGTCATTACATAAACGTGACCTGTTTGAAGAATTGGAAAGCAACCTGGCTGGCTGTGCAGATATTGCTGCACAGTTGAATATACGCTTTAAAAGCACTGATCAGGGCACGAAAATCTATTTAGATGATGAAGATGTTACTCAGACTATTCGTACTGAACGGGTTGGAGAATATGCCTCAAAAGTAGCTGCTGTGCCAGAACTGCGCGCAGCCCTGTTTACACGGCAGCGTGATTTTGCACAGCAGCCTGGCCTGGTTGCAGATGGTAGGGATATGGCTACAACTATCTTTCCTGAAGCGCAGGCGAAAATCTATCTGACTGCATCTGCCGAGTCGCGTGCAGAGCGCCGCGTAAAACAGTTGCAGGGTATGGGGCTGGATGTTAAAATAAGCGACATTTTAGCTAATATACAGGCGCGCGACAAAAGAGATATGGAACGTGAAGTTGCTCCTCTTAAGCCTGCACCAGATGCTTATATTATTGATAGCTCAAATTTGAGCATAGATCAAGTGTTTAAGTTGATGGTCGACTATGTCGATGCCCGATTAGCGCATTAAAGAATATCAACAGAAGCATAGCTTGATCAGTTCTTATGGACTATGTGGATGTTTAACTAAACCGGCCTTGTCTGATCCAAGACCGTTGACTTTATCAGGTATATCATGACCGAATCTTTTGCAGCCCTCTTTGAAGAAAGCGAATTAAACCTTAACGTTGAAAAGGGTGCAGTCATCCAAGGTGTTGTAGTAAGCATCGATGCTGACTGGATTACTGTTGACACTGGCCTTAAATCTGAAGGCGTTGTTGACCGTGCTGAATTTTTAAATGACCAGCGTGAACTTGAAGTTCAAGTTGGTGATACTGTAGACGTTGTTGTTGAAGCTCTTGACAACGGTATGGGCCAAACAGTTTTATCACGTGAAAAAGCAAAACGTGCTGAAACTTGGACTAAACTTGAAAAAATCTTTGAAGACGGCGAAATCGTTACTGGTGTTATCTCTGGTAAAGTTAAAGGCGGTTTCACAGTTGATATCGGTCCAGTTCGTGCGTTCCTGCCGGGTTCTCTGGTAGACACTCGTCCGATCCGTGATACAACTCACCTTGAAGGCAAAGAGTTAGAATTTAAAGTAATCAAACTTGATGCTAAACGCAATAATGTTGTGGTATCTCGTCGTGCAGTAATGGAAGCTGAATCTTCAGCTGACCGTGAAGCTCTTCTTGCTCAGCTTGAAGAAGGTCAAACAGTTACTGGTACGATCAAAAATCTTACTGACTACGGCGCATTCGTTGACCTGGGCGGTATTGATGGTCTTCTACACATCACTGATATGGCTTGGAAACGCATCAAGCACCCATCAGAAGTGGTTGAAGTAGGGCAAGAAGTTACTGTTAAAGTGCTTAAGTTTGACCGTGAGCGTAACCGTGTATCTCTAGGCCTTAAACAGCTTGGTGAAGATCCATGGATGGCGATCATGAACCGTTATCCTAAAGGTTCTATCGTTAAAGCTCGTGTAACTAACCTGACTGACTACGGCTGTTTCGCTGAGATTGCTGAAGGCGTTGAAGGTTTGGTACACGTTTCAGAAATGGACCATACTAACAAGAACATCCACCCATCTAAAGTTGTTCAGATCGGTGACGAAGTTGACGTTATGGTTCTTGAAGTGGACGAAGAACGTCGTCGTATCTCTCTGGGTATTAAACAAACTCGTGCTAACCCATGGGAAGAGTTTGCTAAGAACCACGACAAAGGTGAAAAGGTTTCAGGTACAATCAAGTCAATTACTGACTTTGGTATCTTTATTGGTTTGCCAGGTGGTATTGATGGTCTGGTTCACCTGTCTGACATCTCTTGGAACGAACAGGGCGAAGAAGCAATCCGTCGTTACAAGAAAGGTGATACTGTTGAAGCCGTTATCCTGTCTGTAGATGCTGAAGGCAACCGTATCAGCCTAGGTATCAAGCAATTAAACAGCGATCCGTTCAATGATTTCCTTGCTGCTAACGAACGTGGTGCTTTGGTTAAAGGTACTGTAACTGCTGTTGATGCTCGTGGCGCAACTGTGAAGTTGGCTGACGAAGTTGAAGCTACTCTGAAAGCTTCTGAAATCAACCGTGATCGCGTTGAAGATGCAACTAAATTCCTTGAAGTTGGTCAGGAAGTTGAAGCGAAGATCATCAATGTTGATCGTAAATCTCGCTCTATCAACCTGTCTATCAAAGCGAAAGATGAAGCTGAAGAGAAAGAAGCTGTAGCTAACCTGCGTCAGACTTCAACTAATCAAGACAATGGTCCTAAGACGATTGGTGACTTGATCAAGGCTCAAATGAAGTAATATGTAAAAAAGGACATAGTAGTGTAACTACTTAGTACTTTTTATACAAATACTGTAAACGGTAGCGTAGTATTAGTATACTGCGCTACCGTTTTGTATTTAAACAGGTTATTATCTGCAAGAGTTAGAGTAGCTTGATAACTTAAGAGGTCATAGATGACTACTGAAGCACTTAATAAATCCGATTTAATAGAGCGAATTGCCCTGAAAAACCCGCATTTGGCTGAACCTCTTGTTGAAGAGGCCGTAAAAATCATGATTGATCAGATGATTGAAGCGCTGTCTACAGACAATCGTATTGAAATACGCGGATTCGGTAGTTTCGCATTGCACCATCGTGAACCACGTGTTGGCCGTAATCCTAAAACTGGTAAAGCGGTAGAAGTTGCAGCGAAAGCCGTACACATTTTAAACCGGGTAAAGCACTCCGTGACGCAGTAAACGAATCTGCCAATAAATAAACTTAATCATGTGGGGTGTTTATGCGTTATCTCTTAGTCGCCTTATTAATTATTGTATTTGGTTATGCACTTGCACTTGTACTGCAAAATGGAACCGAACTTTCAGTTGACTTGTTATTTACACAAGTTCCAGCTATGCGTTTGGGACTTTTGCTATTATTGACCCTATGCTTGGGAATCATTGCAGGTTTGCTACTTGGTGTGCAAGTATTCCGCGTATTTCAACGCAATTGGGAGATTAAACGCCTTCGCCAAGACATTGAGCATTTACGTAAAGAACAGATTCATACTGCTCAGCTAGCAGCTGCCGAAGCCGCAGCAAGTGCCCGACATGAAAAAACAGTTTTAGATATTAATTCGGAAAGCCAGAATCGTACACCATTATAATTTTTCTAGTTTAACTCTTATAAAATCCAGCTGATTTTATAAGAACCTTAAAAGCTCTTTATTGGAATAAAGAGCTTTTTTTGTTTATGCAAAGCCTATATACCTCAACATACCTGTAACGGTCATTGCAATCATAATGACTATGATAAAAGAATACTTTTTCCATGCAAATACGACTGCAACTAAAACTCCGACTAATTTACTCATGCCACTAAAATGATCTTCAGTAAATAGTGTATTGAATAACGCTAAGCTAAACAGAAGCACACAAGCAGAGTCTGCAAAGAGCTATTGATGAGATTCTTTAAATGTAATGCGACTGGCTAAATAGAACCCAGAATAACGAATCAGATAGGTACCTAATGCAAGAATTATAATCGCTATAAATATATAACTTTCACTATATTTCATTTTGTTTTTCGTCCTATTATTAAACCAAACATAGACACCAAAACAGGAAGACCTGTTGGAAGTAAGGGAATAGAGGCCAAGGAAAGTGATGTACCCAGAAATACTCGATTTCGTGTGGTTTTATTCTTGAGCATTGGCAGGATTAAGGCAAAAAGAATGGCTGGGAATGCTGCATCAATACCAAAAATATAGATATCTGGAATATTTTTGCTAAGCAGATAACCGATAAATACACCAAGCGGCCAAAGCATGCTGATGCCTAAACCACACATCCAGTAGGCCCACTTTTTTGAATGAGTATTTTCTTGGCTGAGGCCGAACATGACACTCTCATCATTCATAATATGGCAAGCAAAAAATTGATAAGTATTTTTTTCAATATAAGTAGCAACTGATAGGCCAAAAGGGAAATGCCTTAAATTAATTAATATACCGGTCAATGCAGCAAAGATTGGATTGGCACCTGATGCAATCAAACCAATGAAGGTAAACTCTGCAGCGCCTGCCAATACAAATATAGATAAAGCTAGAGGAATCCATAAATGTATATGGAAACTGGCTGCAATCGACCCTAAAGAAATGCCTACAATACCGGTTGCCACCGAGATAAGTGTGATAGTTTTAATTAATTTGTTTCGCTCTTCATTGCACATCTTTTGTTTTCTATATCAAACGATCGTACGATATAATAGTTTAATTTTATATTGTTCGTCAAAACGAACATTTGTTTTTTATGGTGAATTATGACATTACCTATTGAGATGGTGGCTAAAGGACTACAAAGAGAAAGACAAAAAGCGGGATTGTCATTGACAGAGGTAGCCCGCCGCGCAGGTATTGCCAAATCAACCTTATCTCAACTGGAAGCTGCGCAAGGAAATCCAAGCTTGGAAACATTATGGGCTCTATGTGTGGCTCTAGATATTCCATTTGCAAAATTAATGGAGGCTAATACTGCACAAACACAGGTTATTCGTTTTGGCGAAGGCCCATCCGTCAGTTCTGAAATTGCTCATTATCAGGCAATATTACTGGCAAACTGTCCCACAGGTGCCAGACGAGACGTTTATATCCTTACTACACATCCAGACGAACCGCGTTGCAGTCAGCCACATTCAATCGGAAGTATAGAACATATTATTATTATGAAAGGTAAGGCTAAAGTAGGCTTAGTTTCAGAACCGATTGTGCTTAATGAAGGGGATTACATTTGTTATCCTGCCGATCAGGCTCATATTTTTGAGGCCTTAGAACATGATACGAGAGCTATTCTGATCTCTGAACAGAGATAAATATGTTTTAGAAAAGATAACCAGGCTTTTTTGCATTATCAATATATTCCTGCTTTGAGCATGGCATGAATCACTTTATAATTGGCCGATTTTTATAAGATGGAATTAAACTTGTGAGTATTATTGTTGCCTTAGATGCAAAAAGCCAATATGACGCCCTGAAAGTTGCAGATCAACTTGATCCATCACTATGTCGTGTCAAGGTAGGCAAAGAGCTTTTTACTCATGAAGGTCCATCAATTGTTAAAACCTTACAAAATAAAGGTTTTGAAGTTTTTCTTGATTTAAAATTTCATGATATCCCGAATACTACAGCTCAAGCAGTGTGTGCCGCCGCTGATCTTGGGGTCTGGATGGTAAATGTCCATGCTTCAGGTGGCCGTAAAATGATGGAAACCTGTGTAGAGCGATTAAGAGCAGGACAGTATCCTACCCAACTGATTGCAGTAACAGTACTAACCTCACAAACACGCGATGATTTGCGTGATATTGGTTTAGATGTTGAGCCTTTTGAGCAGGTTAAACGCTTGGCAAAGCTTACTCAGGAAAGTGGTCTGGATGGTGTCGTCTGTTCTGCCCAGGAAGCTCCACTATTACGTAAGGAACTAGGACAAGATTTTGCACTGGTTACTCCCGGTATCCGTCCTGCCGGTTCAAGTGCGGATGACCAAAAACGTATCGTGACTCCAAAACAGGCTGTGCTTGATGGTTCAACCCATTTAGTAATTGGACGTCCAATTACACAATCGACTGATCCTGCCGGAGCCTTAAAAGAAATTCTAGCCAGCTTATAATTGGGTAATCGTAAGTTTAACTACTGCAGACAAAGCTGATCACTAGTTTATCAGCTTTGTTTTTTGGCATAACCTTCTGAGGATTTAGATCAAGTACAAATAAATTCAAACTTATATTTTTGTTTTATAAAAATATAAAAAAGCTTATTAGTAGAGGTGCCAGTAAAGTTAAGATTAGGCCACTCATCATGGCATGAGGAACATAATGAGTCCCGCAAGACTGTTTGACCATGGCAAGTGTTACATCCATGGAAGTTGCTCCTGCACTAGAAATTGCCGAACGCGGAAAACGCCAACCGATACAATACATCAGTAAAATTGCAAAAACTTCCCGGAACAGATCAGTGAGCAGAGCAATACTGCCAAGCTGTGGAGAGTGAATCTGACTCAGCAGGATGCCAGACATTGAGTACCAGCCATAACCTTGAGCTAAGGCCAGAATTTCATTCGCTGTGTAACTCTGTAATAAAGGAATGCATAATAATGCAGCCAAGCCAGAACCAATAAAAGCCGCTAATGGAACAACCAAAATTTTCCAGCTTAACCAGGCACGGTCAAAATGGGTATGAGCCAGCTCCACACCAATTAGTAAAATAAAAACCAGTAATAGATACCAGCTGTTAAAAGAATATTCATTTCCAGATAATTTAATCAGCCAGCCAATGCCTGCACCCGCCATTAGAGCCAGCAGAGCATAACTGATATTCTTAATTGCCTTTAAAAACAGGTGTAAGGAAATTGAGCCTTTGACACTGCTACGGTCTAGCCATTGATAAGCAAATAAACAGACCAAGAAAGATCCTAATGAGGTCAGTAGAGCAATTAATAAGGCAGGTTTTAAAATATATAAAGGATGTTGTAACTGTTGTAGAGCTTGAAAAAGTTCAAGCGATACACTTATTAATAGCAGATAAGAAAAATACGGCAAGATTTTGAAAATAAGTTTTTGTACAGGAACAGGTAATTTTTTTGCGGATAAAAAGCCTAAACCCAAGGCTAAAAAAATTTGTAAAACCAGAATAAGAGAAGTCATGAATAAGCAGATGCAATCAACACCTGCTTATTATGTCAGGGAAAAATTTAAGCTGCACGGCTTATGGTGCTATTTCCTAAAAAATGATAATCCGCCGGATTTACCTTTCGGGTTTCTAGCCAGTATCGCCAAGTGTAAGTAGGCCATAGGGAAAAGTTTTTGCCGCCATTTTGCTGATACCAGCTAGTGCAGCCAGACTGCCAGACTGTACCTTTAAGCATGTCTTGGACTCGATGATTAAATTGATCCTGTACTTCAGCTTTAACAACGACTGCCTGAGTATGAGTTTTTTCAACCAGCTGAATCAATTGCAAGATATGCTCGATTTGAGATTCAATCATAAATAAAACGGAATTATGCGCCAAAACAGTATTTGGACCTAGTAACTGAAACAGATTCGGGAAACCTTTAGTACTTACCCCATAGTAGCTTTCGGCGCCATCTTCCCAAGCCTTTGCTAATGATTGATTATGCTGGCCAATGCATGGAAAATTCTTTAGGTAAACACGGGGATCAGTGATAAAACCTGTACCATAGATCAGGCAGTCAATTCCTCGGGTCTGACCATCCTGAGTAATAATGCTGTCTTCAGTAATCTCCCGAATCTTATCAGTTACAAGTTCAACATTGCTCCGGTTGAAGGTTGGATAATATTTATTTGATACCAAGATGCGTTTACAGCCCATAATATAATCAGGTGTAAGTTTCTTGGCGATAGTTTTATCTTTAACCTGGAATCGTATAAAAGCGCGGCCTAGTTTTTCTACATAGCGCATAGCAAATGGCTGTACAATTGGAATAACCCGTGATTCATTTGACCAGTACAGCCGGATCCGATGTAATTTCCTGAACCATTCCTGCTGAGCAAAAAGGTTTTTCTCCAACTGGCCATATTTGCGTTCGTCGCGTGGAATGACCCAAGCTGCACTACGCTGCATTACATAGAGCTGTTTCACCTGTGAGGCTATTTCTGGAATATATTGAATGGCGCTGCCGCCTGTACCAATTGATGCAACTGTTTTACCTATCAGATCGTATTCATGATCCCATTGTGATGAATGGAAAATTTTCCCATTAAATTTTTCGATACCTTTTATTTTAGGAATCTGCGGTATATGAAGCGGCCCGGAAGCAAAAATGACAAATTGGGCTTCTATATTCTCCTGCCTATCAATTTCAATATGCCATATATTTAACTGTTCATTATAAAAAGTTCCAGTGATTTCTGTATTGAATTGAATATATTGGCGCAGTTGATAGTTTTCAGTAAGATTTTGTATATATTCAAAAATTTCTGGTGCCTCGGCGTAACGCTTTGACCAGTCTGTTTTTGGCGCAAAAGACAGAGAATACATGTGTGACTGTACATCACAGGCAGCTCCCGGATAGCGGTTTTCGCGCCATGTGCCCCCTACATCTCCTGTTTTTTCAATAATAATAAAGTCATCAATGTTTTGCTGTAATAACCGAATTGCGGCGGCTAAACCACCAAATCCCGCACCAATAATTGCAACTTTTACTCTGCGTCCAGTTACAGGTTCTATATTATTTTTCTGCATTCTCTGCTAAGTCCGTTCTATTTTTATACAAATTATACAGCTTTGCTTATATTGGCCCATGATAGCAGCAACATAAATATTGATAGATTCGGCAATTAAAAAGATGAGATTTTTATAGTAAAACAGACAGGTCAGGGTAAATTGAATTATTCATGAAGCGTTCTATTCTCGGTTTGATGTATTTAATACAAGGTATGCGTAACGCTGGAATTGATGTTGATTCACGGCTCGCAACAATTGGTATCAAGCCGGATGCTTTGGATCCGACTTCTATTATTCATCCCAGCTTGGAATGGGATATACAAAAAGTTGTGGGTGAAGGGGTAAAGCCTGAAACAGGACTATTTATTGGGCAGCATTACGCGCTTGCCGGTTATGGCCCTTTGCTGATGCTCCTTGTAACCAGTAATAATATCCAGACTGCTCTTGAAAAGGGGATCCAATACCAGGGTCTTACTCACCTATTTGGAACTTTAGGCCTTGAAGTCATGGCTCATCAGGTTGCATTGACATATTTGCCAGTAGACCTAAACTCAGATATGGGATTGCTA
Organism: Acinetobacter sp. 1294596; assembly: GCF_000582925.1. Lineage (NCBI taxonomy): Bacteria > Pseudomonadati > Pseudomonadota > Gammaproteobacteria > Moraxellales > Moraxellaceae > Acinetobacter > Acinetobacter sp. 1294596. The sequence continues at coordinate 47,452 of NZ_JFCC01000013.1, forward strand.
CGTGCCCAATGCGAAATTTCGGGAACTTATAAATTTATTCAAGATATTTATAAAATGATGGGACTGGTTGCACCTACTTTAAGAGTTGAGTTACCTTTTAAAGCACCTGAAGATAAAGAGCAATTACAGCTGTATCAGAATTATTATGGTGCAGATCTGCACTTCGGTTTTAAGCAGGCGAAATTTGGATTAAATTCGCAAGTACTTGAAATCAAAATTCCTTCTGCAGATCCAATTACCCATCGGGTTTATGAAGCTAAATGTATTAGTGAGCTACAACGTTTAAATCATGATGATGCAGTACCTTCACTTATTCAGCGCGTACATGACTATTTAGAGCTGCAAAAGGGGGTAATTCCTACTATGGCAGAGACTGCACAAGCACTTGGTATTCCAGAACGTACCTTGCGCCATCAGCTACAACAGTTCAATACCAGTTATAAAGAAATTAGAGAACAGTTGATTAAAAACAAAGCATTAAAACTGATTGAATATAAAGAGTACTCAATTGAGGTTATTGCTGAGTTACTGGGCTATTCAGAACCGGCCGCATTTAATCATGCCTTTAAGCGCTGGTTCGGACAAAGCCCAAGACAATATGGTAAATAGCCTAAGTTGGGTTATGCCAAAGTTTTATATGTTTCACTATATTCTTCGTTATACTTCCCATTAGCCCATAAAACGTATCAGAATTATATGCTAGAGCTTAAATCATCACACAGTACAGCTTTTTCACCCGTCTCTCCAGCCGAGCATTATTCTCAAGCTTTATCTTCTGGACAATTTTTACCTGATGAAGCACAGGCACAAGCTGTGCAGGAGCTGGACCGGGTCTGGCATGAATTGATTCACCGATATAAGGCTTCTAAGAAAGCATTTCGCCGTTTTCGCCGGCAAACTGCACCGCGTGGTGTATACATGTGGGGTGGGGTTGGCCGTGGAAAAACATGGCTAATGGATCAATTCTTTGAGTCTATTCCATTTCGCCGCAAGTTACGTATGCATTTTCATCACTTTATGCAACATGTACACCGTGAGTTAAATAAGCTGTCTGGCCAGCGTAATCCCCTAGATCTGGTGGCTGACCAGATTTACAAAGATGCAGTTATTATTTGCTTCGACGAATTTTTTGTATCAAATGTCACTGATGCCATGATTTTGAGCGATCTGTTTCAAAAATTATTCCAGCGCGGTATTACGCTGGTAGCGACCTCAAATATTGCACCAGATGGTTTATATAAAAATGGTATTCATCGTGACCGTTTTTTACCTACCATTGAAATGGTCAAAAAAAACTGCGTCGTGTTAAATGTAGATGCTGGAGTAGATTATCGGTTACGGGTGTTAAAACAGGCGCAGCTTTTCAAGGCACCGCTCAGCCACGAAGCACAGCAGTGGATTGCCCAAAGGTTTTCTGCATTGACCCAGACTCAGGTGCAGTCTCAAGAATCAATTATTATCAATAACCGTATTGTAGAGACTATCGGTCATACTGAAGATGTGTTGTGGTGTGAATTTTCAGAACTTTGCCTTAAGCCTCGCAGCCCGTCAGATTTCATTGAAATAGCCAATATTTATAATACGGTACTGGTCAGTAATGTTCCGCATTTAACTGATCAGATTAATGATGCAACCCGACGTTTTATTTATCTGGTTGATGAGTTCTATGATCGGGGAGTAAAACTTTTACTTACCTCTCAAGATGATATTATTAATATCTACCAGGGAGAGAAGTTGGCGTTTGAAATTGAGCGTACCCGTTCAAGATTGCTAGAAATGCAGTCAGATGAGTATCTGCATTCAGAGCACAAGCAAATTCACGGCGCCCAGTAAAATTTTAATCAAGCGTTCTACGGAACGCTTTTTTATTATTTATATTAAATAAAACCGCGCAGTATCGGCATGGTTTTGCTTTAATACGTGTGATCAGTTATTGTAAAAGTTATAAAAGATAGGTAGAAAAGCTGGTACTTAAGTCTAATTTTCGAAACCTCTCTCTTTATCCACTATAAGTAAATTTAAAGCGGCTGAATATAAACGTATTTTAAACTGGCATATATAAAAACTATTGATGTCAATATTTTTTAAACAGAAAATGCTTACTATTTAGGAACGTGATAGTGGTATTCAGCTAAATATAAATCAGTATACTAGAATCTCTTGTGATAAAAAGTAGCAATATCAGGAAAGACAATGACTGCACGTATTCAAAAAGGCAAGTTAGCGATTGCTAAAGAACTCTATGATTTCATCGAAAATGAAGCTTTACCGGGTTCCGGTCTGGACAGTGAAACATACTGGAAAAATTTTGAGCAAGTCGTTGTTGATCTTAGTCCGAAAAATAAAGCGCTTCTTGCAAAGCGTGATGAAATTCAGGCTAAAATTGACGAATGGCATCGCAATAACGAATTTGAACTTGAAGCTTACAAAGCTTTCCTGAAAGAGATTGGCTACTTATTACCAGAAGTAGAAGATTTCCAGATTACCACTGAAAATGTGGATGAAGAAATTGCAGTATTGGCAGGCCCACAGTTGGTTGTACCTGTACGAAATGCCCGTTACTGCCTTAATGCTGCAAATGCCCGCTGGGGTTCTTTATATGATGCACTTTATGGCTTTGATGTGATTTCTGAAGAGAATGGCGCAGAAAAGGGTAAGGGGTATAATCCGGCCCGTGGCGCCAAAGTTATCGAATTTGCTAAAAGCTTTCTGAATGATACTTTCCCGCTTGAGGCAGGCTCGCATCAAGATGCTACACGCTATGAAGTTGAAGATAATCAGCTGGTTATTACTTTAAAAGATGACACTAAAACTACCTTGGCTGAACCGGTTCAGTTTGTAGGTTATAATGGCGAGAAAAGTAATCCGACTGAAATTATTCTAAAAAATAATGGATTGCACGTCATTATCCAGATTGATGCGACTAGTCCGATTGGGCAGACTGATGCAGCTGGTGTAAAAGACCTGGTACTTGAAGCAGCTGTAACGACAATTCAGGATCTGGAAGACTCGATTGCTGCAGTAGATGCAGAGGAAAAAGTAGAAGGCTACCGTAACTGGCTTGGGCTTATGAAGGGTACACTTCAGGAATCTTTCCAGAAAGGTGACAAAACTGTTACCCGTGCTATGAACAAAGACCGTACTTATACAGACCTTGAAGGGAATACGGGTAAAATTCATGGCCGATCATTGATGTTACTGCGTAATGTTGGCCACCTGATGACGAACCCTGCTATTTTGGTAGATGGTGCAGAAATCTATGAAGGCATCATGGATGCACTGGTAACGCCATTACTAAGTATTGCTGATATTCGTGGCGAAAATGAAATCAAGAACTCACGTCAGGGTTCAATGTATATCGTAAAACCAAAAATGCATGGTCCGGAAGAGGTCGCATTTGCGGTAGAACTTTTTGAACGTGCTGAGCAGGCTTTGGGACTGCCGGCAAAAACTCTTAAAATCGGGATTATGGATGAAGAACGCCGTACTTCTGTAAACCTGAAGAACTGTATTGCTCAGGCCAAAGACCGTACCATCTTTATTAATACTGGTTTTATGGACCGTACAGGTGATGAGATTCATACCTTTATGGAAGCAGGTCCATTTGTTCGTAAAGGCGAAATCAAAGGACAAAAATGGTTCCCTGCTTATGAAAACCGTAATGTAATGATCGGCCTGAAAGCAGGATTACGCGGTAAGGCACAGATCGGTAAAGGTATGTGGCCAAAACCAGATATGCTGCTTGACATGTATCGTACTAAGATCGAGCATCCGGAAGCAGGTGCAAGCTGTGCATGGGTTCCTTCTCCAACAGGAGCAGTAATTCATGCAATTCATTATCATCAGTGCAATGTATCTGAGCGTCAGCAAGAATTATTACAGACTGAGCCTTTAGCTCTGGATGATCTGTTGACTCCTCCGCTAGCAGCAAATACAGACTGGACTGAAGAAGAGAAAAAGAACGAACTTGAAAATAACTGTCAGGGTATTCTGGGTTATGTTGTGCGCTGGGTTGACCTGGGTGTAGGCTGTTCAAAGGTTCCAGATATTAATGATGTAGGCCTGATGGAAGACCGCGCAACATTACGTATTTCTTCACAGCACGTTGCGAACTGGTTACGTCATGGTATTGTGAGTCGTGAACAGGTTGAAGAAGTATTAAAGCGCATGGCTAAAATTGTAGACGAACAAAATGCCAATGATCCGCTTTATACTGCAATGTCTGCTGACTTTGAAAATAGTATTGCTTTTAAAGCTGCATCTGACCTGATCTTTAAAGGCGGTGAGCAACCATCTGGTTATACTGAACCTTTACTACACGCTGCGCGCTTAAAACTTAAAGGCTATATAGGTGACTAATCTGAGCCATTAAAAAAAGCCTCTTCGGAGGCTTTTTTATTTAGTTTTTAAATAAATATTTTTCTTATATTCAGGCAGTAGCGACCTGAAAACCTGGACGCTCAGCATAGCGAGCAACCGATAAGTCATCTGCATAAATCGCTGGTCGTTTATGGCTCATGAGGTCTGAAAGCAATTTACCTGAACCACATGCCATGGTCCAGCCTAATGTACCATGCCCAGTATTTAAGAACAGGTTACTCAGGGCAGTTTTACCTACAATAGGCGTACCATCTGGTGTCATGGGACGAAGCCCTGTCCAGAAAGTTGCTTCTTTTAAACGTCCGGCAGACGGATAAAGATCATTCACCACCATTTCCAGAGTTTTTCTTCGTTCTGGAAGCAATTGATAATTAAAGCCTACAATTTCTGCCATACCCCCTACACGAATACGATCATCAAAGCGTGTTACAGCGACTTTGTAGGTCTCGTCCAGTACTGTAGAAACTGGTGCACGCGTAGCATCTTGAATTGGAATGGTCAGTGAGTAGCCTTTTAATGGATAGACTGGAATATGAATTAACCCACGTAATAGCGGAGTAGAGAAAGATCCCATTGTAATTACATATTGGTCTGCTTTAACCAGACCTTCACTGGTTTGGACTGCTGTGACTTTATCTGCTTCAACCACCAGTTTTTCAATAGAAACACCAAATTTAAAAATTACGCCAGCAGCTTTTGCCATTTCTGCAAGATGCTGTGTAAATAACTGGCAGTCACCAGTTTCATCATTTGGCAAGCGTAACCCGCCTGTCAGTTTATGACTGGAATATTTTAAAGCAGGTTCAACTTTCATTAAATCTTTCGCTTCGAGCAACTCAAATGGCACACCAGCTTCTTTTAATACTTCAATATCTTTGGCAGCATTGGCATATTGCTGTTCACTACGGAAAAGCTGTAAGGTTCCTTGCTGACGACTTTCATAAGCAATACCTGTAGTCTTCCGTAATTCTTTCAGACAGTCACGACTATATTCAGCAATACGAACCATACGGCTCTTATTTTCCTGATAATGCTGAATATTGCAGTTCTTTAGCATTTGCCACATCCAGGCAATCTGGAAACTGGTTCCATCTGGACGAATAGACAGAGGAGCATGTTTTTGAAACATCCATTTAATGGCTTTAAGTGGCACCCCTGGCGCTGCCCAAGGTGTAGCATAGCCAGGAGAGACCTGTCCGGCATTTGCAGCACTGGTCTCCAGCGCTGCTCCAGGCTGTCGGTCAATTACGGTCACTTCATGCCCTGCTTGGGCTAGATACCATGCAGTTGTGACACCAATTACACCACTTCCTAAAACGACGACTTTCATGATCTTCTCTACTCATTGCAGCCTGAATCTGGCCTGTACATGGAGCTCTACCAAACGCGGTATATATGACTGATTTTTAAAGCAAGCAGTCCGTGGGTAGTAACGGTATAACTGAGTTTCAGGGTAAACATTTAAAATGTGAAAGGGTCACTAAAAAAATCCCTTTTTCCAGTTATGCTCTCAGTTTACATCTGGGGTTTAGTTCTGATAAATTCAAATAAACTTATCTTTAGATATAAAATTACTTACGTAAATGAAAATTAAAAATCTGAACCAGATTACTGATTTTGATATCAAGTTATTGAGAATTTTCAAGACAGTATGCTAATGTGGGAGCTTTACTTCAGCAGAGAGTGTTCTTGGAATTAGCCGCTCAGCCATTAGTCTGCATATGAGTGATTTGGAAAATCGTCTGGGGCTCAGGTTATGCCAGCGTGGCCGTGCCGGATTTTCTCTTACCGATGAAGGTAAGGAAATCTTGAACTATAGTGAAACGCTAATCGCTTCTATTGAGGAGTTTAAGCTTAAGGTTAACCAGATTCATAAAAAGTTAAAAGGCGAGTTTAATATTGGAATTATTAACAATTTAATTAATTTGCCAAAGCCTTATATCACTAATACGCTTGAGCAACTTACCAGTGAAAGCCCTGATGTGCAGATTAACATCAGTATGAGTACCCTAGCAGATATTGAATGCAAGGTGATGGATGGCCGCTTACATGTAGGGGCAGTCCCGATGGTTACTCCATTATCGGGACTGGACTATTTGAATCTTTATGAAGAAAGTTCTTATCTTTATTGTGGAGATCGGCATCCATTATTTTCTTCTACCGAACGATTAAAAGAACAAGATTTAAGCCAGTGGAATGCAGTAATGCCTAACTACAGTATTAATTCACAAGCATTACAGCTCTACCAGCTGCTGCATTGTTCTGCAACTGCAAGTGACCGAGAGGGAATTGCTTTTTTAATTTTAACCGGAAATTTTATGGGATTTTTACCTGATCATTATGCAAGAAAATGGGTAGAAAGCGGTCAGATGAAACCTGTGCTCGAGCAGCGCATGCATTATAGTACACCGATCTGCATGATTACCAGAAAGGGCAGGCGACATAATATGATTCTGGAATCTTTTCTCGAAAAGCTGAAAAATAATATTAATGAGCAGAATAATTCCGGGTTAACGATAACGAACTAGATGGAACCCATATGTCAGCTTAAATAGCAAACAGGATTTGCTATTTCATTGACTATTCTAGAAGTTGTTTTAATTTGACTGCATGAGGACTGTCTTCTGGTAAAAGTTCAAGCAGACGCTCAATTGCATCAGTACGTTCAGGAACACGACTAATCAGGCGAAATAACTGGTCAATGTCTTGCAAGTTATGAATCATATGGCTTAAGCGCGCATCAAAGCAGTCACGCCAGGCACACAGGAAAGGACTTTCTGTCTTACTCAGGAAATTGCCCTTGTACAAGGCCAATACTGTAACAGTAAAGCCCAGATTCAATGCCTGTTCAGCCATAAGAAAATCTGCCTGAACCTCACAGTTCAGTTTGTAAGGGCGTGATTGGATACAGTCGTGTAACAGACTGCGCATCTGGGATAATTCTGCTTTTAGCGTCTTCTGGCTAACCTGCCTGTCTCCATAAAGGGCATAGTGTAATTCGTCCAAACTGATCCCATCTGGACACAATGCCAGAATACACAGTATTTCAATTTGCCGGTGCGTCAGCTGTAAAATATGATGATTAAACTGAACTTTTGAACCACCCAGCACTTTAAGATAAAGCACATTTTGCTGTTCAAGCCGGATGGCGCGTTGCACCAGATCTGCACAGCGCTCTACGGCGAGTACGCCTAAAGAATTATGCTTCTCATACTTGGTTGAAAGGTTAATAATGCCATGGAACTGGCCGCTTTGCGGGTCGATGATGGGCGCTGCGTAGCATACCCAGTCACGCACGCTATTCATCTGGTTTTCATGTGAGTACACACAACTGGCAGCATGGGTATTTAACGCAAGGCCAATAGCATTGGTGCCTACGGACTGGGTAGACCACTGGCCACCTTCAAAAAAATGCACCTGTTCTGCAGAAGAGCGCATAGAGTGACTGCTCCAGGTCCAGAGCAGAGTGCCATGCTGGTCTGTAATTCCGATTGCCATGCTGGCATCTTCTGCAATTCTCAAGAGTTCAGAATGACACTGATCTAATGAGCGACCGAAGAGTGTTTCACGCCAACCATGATTCAGATTCAGTACTGGGGCCGCATCTACTGAAACGGGAGGCACATGATGTGCTACAGCATTCTTTAAAAAAGCTGATGAATAATGAGAAACAGGATTTAACACGGGTAATTTTTTAATCATATGCATATCATGGTCCTTCATGATGAGGCAAAAATGCAGCTACCTGAGCTGGTTACTGTTGTTATTTTCCCCTACCTTAAACCTTGATGCTCTAATCTGCTATCCGACAAAAGGCTGACGCCAGCATACACATCTTTAAACATCAGTCTGGTATATGTACCAATATAGTCAGACTGTTTTTAAAAGAAATGGCCGATTCAGACTGATCTGTTTAAAATAGTTACAGAATATTCCTGCATAAGATCAACCTGTCTGTTTGTATTTAGGGTAACTGCTTTCTGCTGAAAGGTTGCGGTACAGGTTTCCCTAAATATTGCTGATCGGCAAAATAACTGGAACATACCATAGGCGCACTCCAAATATTTTTAAATCCTAAAAAATCGCCATAACGCTGATAATGCTCAAATTCTTTTAAGCTCACAAAACGATGGATAGGAGCATGAGCTTTAGAAGGCTGTAGGTACTGTCCGATGGTGACCAAATCCACATAATGATCTTTTAAATCATTTAACAGCGCAATAACCTCTGCCTCAATCTCTCCAATACCTACCATCAAGCCACATTTGGTCGGAATCTCAGGACATAAAGTTTTAAATTTCTTTAACAGATTAAGAGAATGCTGATAATCTGATCCAGGCCGCAAGGCCCGGTACAAGCGGGGCACTGTCTCTATATTGTGGTTAAATACATCTGGTGGAGACTGGCTAAGGATAGACAAGGCAAGATCAAGCCGCCCTCTAAAGTCCGGAACCAATATTTCGATCCGGGTATTCGGACAGCATTTACGTATCTCCTGAATACAATCTACAAAATGTTGGGCGCCTCCATCTTTCAGGTCATCCCGGTCTACAGAAGTAATTACCACATAACTTAAATTCAGGTTTGCGACGGTCTCGGCAAGATGCCGAGGCTCAGCCGGATCTAGGCTGTTCGGACGGCCGTGGGCTACATCGCAAAAAGGACACCGTCTGGTACAGATATCACCCATTATCATAAAAGTTGCAGTACCGCTACCAAAACATTCTGGCAGGTTTGGACACGCCGCTTCTTCACATACCGTATGTAGTTTCTGCTGACGCAACAGCCCTTTAATACGGCCAATCTCTTCAGGTTGACTGATTTTTGCCCGTATCCATTCGGGTTTTGTCGGCATAACATCTGTTGCAATAACCTTAACAGGTATACGTGCCAGTTTATCTGCACCCCGAAGTTTTTTTTCATGCTTAAAATTCTGTTGTAAATCCATTTAAATATATCCTGATTTAATAATAAGTCTTAAAATAAATAAAAAAAGATTAATATTTAAAAAAATATTTTTAAAATAAAAATCTAACTTTTAAATAAAATTAGGATTATAAAATATATGAGGTTGGTTAAAGGTTTGTTTTTAAGTTGTTGTTTAAAATAATAAAAAATTACATTTATTTTTTAATAAATAAATTATTGTTTTTGAAAAAAATAAGTAAGTTTTATTTTAATGAATAATTTTAGTCTAATATTAATTTTAGAATAAATATATTTAATTGGAGGTGTGAGTTATTCACTGTTCCCTTGATTTTGATCAAGATAAAAAGGAAAAGGATATGCAATTAACGGAAGAAAAATTACTGGCTGCATATAAGAGTATGCGCGATATTCGTGAGTTTGAGGACCGGCTTCACGAAGAAAATACCATGGGTGATATTCCTGGATTTATTCACCTTTATAGTGGTGAGGAAGCAGTTGCAGTCGGTATTTGTGAAAATCTGACCGATAAGGATTACATTACCTCCACCCACCGGGGCCATGGGCACTGTATTGCTAAAGGATGTGATATTCATGCCATGATGCTTGAGATTTTCGGTAAAGATGCCGGCCTGTGTCGTGGTAAAGGTGGTTCAATGCATATTGCAGACCTCGACAAGGGATGCTGGGTGCAAACGGTATTGTAGGAGGTGGACCTCCTTTAGCAATTGGAGCAGCTTTAACTGCTAAAACTTTGAAAACCGGTGGTATAGGTCTGTCATTTACGGGTGATGGGGGGTCAAATCAGGGCCTCACTTTTGAAGCGATGAATATGGCTGTAGTATTGCAACTTCCAGTCATATTTATATTTGAAAACAATGGCTTTGGTGAAGGTACCGGTCATGACTATGCAGTAGGAAGTAAAGATATTGCTGGTCGGGCAGCAGGTTTTGGTTTACCTGCAGTCAAGGTTGACGGTACAGATTTCTTTGCAGTCTATGAGGCTGCCCAGCAGGCAATTGAGCGAGCCAGAAATGGTGGTGGACCAAGTGTAATTGAAACAATTACCAACCGTTTCTATGGTCATTTCGAAGGTGACCCTGGGTTAATCCGTTCTAAAGATGAAGTGGATTATGTAAAAGAACATCGCGATCCATTAAAAATTTTCCGTGAAAAAGTTAAAGACCAGATTGATCTGGCAAAGCTCGATGCAATTGATGCTGAGTCTAAAGCTAATGTAGACGACGCTGTAGCAAAAGCCCGTGCTGCCAAATACCCAGAAGTTTCCCAGCTTCTGACCGATGTTTATGTCTCTTACTAAAGGAATAGTAAAGCAAATGCCAAATAAAAGTTACCGTAATGCGATTAAAGAAGCGATTGAATTAGAGATGCGCCGTGACCCGACTGTATTTGTAGTCGGTGAAGACGTACGTGGTGGTCATGGTGGTAAAAATACTGAAGATAATGCCCTTGAAGGCTTTGGTGGCGTACTGGGTGTGACCAAGGGTTTATGGTCTGAGTTCGGCTCTGAACGTGTGATCGATACCCCAATTACAGAATCTGCGATTATCGGTATGGCTGCAGGTGCAGCAGCAACCGGTTTACGGCCTGTAGCTGACCTGATGTTTATGGATTTCTATGGGGTATGCCATGACATGCTTTATAACCAGGCTGCAAAGTTCCGCTATATGTTTGGAGGTAAAGCCAAAGCACCTATGGTAGTACGTGGCATGATCGGTGCCGGTTTCTCCGCAGCAGCCCAGCATTCACAGTCACCTTATAATGTCTTTGCTGCAGTACCCGGTTTGAAGGTGGTCGTACCTTCTAGTCCTTACGATGTAAAAGGTCTGTTGATTCAGGCAATTCATGATGATGACCCGGTAGTATTTTGTGAACACAAACTGCTGTATGACATTAAAGGCGAGGTTCCGGATGATGCCTATACCATTCCTTTTGGCGTAGCTAATTACACCCGTGAAGGAACTGATGTCACCATTATTGCTTTAAGTTTAATGGTACACCGTGCCAATGAGGTTGCAGATAAACTGGCAAAAGAGGGAATTTCGGTAGAAGTGGTAGATCCAAGAACTATTTCACCTCTAGATGAAGAAGGTATCCTTGAATCTGTAGCCTCGACTGGCCGTGTAGTAATTGTTGATGAGTCTGCGGCACGTTGTGGTTTTGGCCATGATGTTGCTGCCCTGATTGCTCAGAAAGGATTTCATTATCTGAAAGCTCCAATTGAACTGGTGACTCCTCCTCATACGCCTGTACCGTTCTCACCTGTATTGGAAAAAGAATGGATTCCGAGTGTAGAGCGTATTGAACAGGCTGTACGAAAAACTTTGGAGGCTTAGGATGAGCGAAATTAAAACACTGGAAATCCCAAAATGGGGATTATCTATGGAAGAAGGAACCATTGCCCAATGGTTAATTCAGGAAGGAAGCCAGTTCAGTAAAGGACAAGAAATTTGTGAAATTGAAACCACAAAAATTGTAAACGTCCTGGAGGCACCTTTTGACGGAACATTGAGAAAAATACTGGCAAAAGATGGTGAAACCCTGCCAGTCGGTGGCTTGATTGCAGTTTGTGCCAATGATGATGTCACAGATGATGATATACAGGCATTTGTACAGTCACTTGGTCAAGGGACAGCAGCTTCGGCAAGCTCTGCACCGGACAGTACTCCAGCTGAAGATAAAACTGAACAGACTACACCAGTAGAGCAGCTGAGTTCATCAACTGTGAAAGCTGAAACATCATCTGCTACCCGGAAAACTTCTCATAGTGCCGGTGACTATATTATTCCTGCGTCTTTACAAGGCTATCAGCCACCAGATGACCTGTTTATTACACCACATGCCCAGAAACTGGCAGAAAAATATAATTTGGATTTAACCAAGGTTACAGGTTCGGGACGCGAAGGGCGTATTAGTGTCGCTGATCTTCAGGCAGCAGTGCAGGATGCAGGTGGACAATGGCCAGATGTTAAGCATCAGGCCAGTACAAAAGCTGCAAAATCTAACGCTGATGACAGTCAGGTTGCTGCTACACCTGTAGCTCGGCGTCTGGCCAAGCAATGGGGCATTAATCTGCATGACTGTCGCGCTTCGGGAACAAGAGGCCGGGTCTGCAAAGAAGATGTTGAAGCAGTGTATAACCGTGAACACAAGTCTGCTCATACAGAAACTTCATTGAATGCAACTCAGCCCGAACAGGCAAAAGTAACCAGTATTCCAATGAATGCCATGCGTAAAGCGATTGCTTCACGTTTACAGGCAGCAAAACGTAATGCACCACATTTTCGTTTAACTGTTGACTTGAATGTTGAGGCGATACAGACATTACGTGCACAGATTAATGAGTCCGTGCCTCAGGTCAAATTGTCTATCAATGATATGCTCATCAAGGCAGCAGCTGCGGCGTTGATTAAAGTACCTGAAGTAAATGTACAGTTTGACGAAGAGTCACAATCAATTTTACAGTTTGATCAGGCCGATATTTCTGTGGCTGTGGCTATTCCTAATGGTCTTATTACTCCAATTATTAAAGCTGCGAATCAGAAATCGCTTGCTGAGATTTCTGGCAATATGCGGGATTTGGCCACGCGGGCAAAAACTGGAAAGTTAACTCCGGATGAATTTCAGGGAGGAAGTTTCAGTATTTCTAACCTGGGAATGCTGGGTATAAAACACTTTGACGCCATTATCAATCCGCCTCAAGGTGCTATTTTGGCTTTGGGTGCTTCAGAGGCTCGAGCAGTGGTAGAGCATGATCAGATTGTCATTCGGCAGATGGTGACAGCAACTCTATCCTGTGACCACCGGGTGATTGATGGAGCAGTTGGGGCGAAATTCTTGGCCAGCTTTAAAAAGTTTGTCGAGAATCCAGCATTAATACTGGTATAGGAGCTGGACATGACAGGAAATCAGTATGATTTAATTGTTGTGGGTGCAGGTCCGGGTGGATATGTGGCTGCAATACGTGCAGCCCAGCTTGGTCTTAATACAGCAATTATCGAAGAAAAACATCTGGGGGGGATCTGCCTAAACTGGGGTTGTATCCCGACCAAAGCTTTATTGAGTGGAGCTGACTTGGCCTATCAGCTTAAGCATGCTGGAAACTTTGGTTTCACTCTTCCACAAATTGATTTCGATCTGAGTCAACTGGTTAAACATAGCCGCCAAGTCTCGCAGCAACTGGTACAGGGAATCGAGCACCTTCTCAAGAAAAATGGTGTAGAGGTTATATTTGGACGGGCCAAGCTACAGGCGAAAGAAACGCTTGAGGTAATCGATGAGAGCGGTAAAGCACGCACTTTAAAAGCACCTCATATCATTTTAGCAACAGGTGCCAGAGCTCGAACTCTGCCTGGTCTGCCTGTCAATGGCACCGAGATCTGGAGTTACCGGGAAGCGCTAGTCCCGGAACAATTGCCTGAATCTTTACTGGTAGTCGGTTCCGGCGCTATAGGCAGTGAATTTGCCAGTTTATATCATGATCTAGGCTGTGAGGTTACTCTTATTGATGTTGCTCAGCAGATTTTGCCCACTGAAGATGCAGAAGTTGCAGAATATATGCGTAAGCAGTTTGAGCAGCGCGGTATGAAAGTGATTACTGGCTGTTCATTACAAAATGTCCAGGTTACCGGAGGTCAGGTACAGTGTGAACTTCATAGCTCACAGGGCAAGCAAAACCAGGTGTTTGATCGGGTTCTGTCTGCAATAGGTGTACAACCGAATGTAGAAAATATGGGACTGGAACAGTTAGAAGTAGAGTTTAAGCAGGGCTTTATTCAGGTGGATGAATTCTGCCGCACAAATGTCGTGGGGCTCTATGCAATTGGTGATGTGGCGGGGGCACCATGTCTGGCTCATAAAGCCAGTCATGAAGCTATTCTTTGTGTAGAAAAAATTGCAGGACTCACAAATCTGCACTCTCTAGACCGTACCCAAATTCCTGGCTGTATTTTTACTCATCCTCAGGTTGCCAGTATTGGTTTGACTGAAGTGCAGGCCAAAGCGCAAGGACATCATATCCAGACTGGGAAATTTCCTTTTCAGGCAAATGGCAAGGCACTGGCTTTAAAACAAACTGCCGGTTTTGTAAAAACTGTATTTGATAAAGAGACTGGCGAGCTGCTCGGAGCGCATATGGTCGGTCATGAAGTTACTGAACATATTCAGGGTTTCGCAATTGCCAAATATCTGGAAGCTACCGATGAAAGCTTGGCACAGGTCATTTTTCCTCATCCTACGTTATCAGAAGCAATGCATGAATCGGTATTAGCTTCCCTACAGCGAGCAATACATATTTGAAAACATGGAAGAGCTTATCTGGTTTAGCTTGATAAGCTCATTCTTCTTACAGAAAACTGATTAATCAGGAACGGTAATGAAAGCAGCTCGTTTTTATGATAAAGGCGATATTCGCATTGAAGATATTCCGGAGCCACAAGTTACACCAGGTACAGTCGGTATTCAGGTTGCCTGGTGTGGCATTTGTGGAACCGATCTGCATGAGTTAATGGATGGTCCAATTTTTATTCCGCCTTGTGGCCATCCGCATCCAATCTCGGGCGAATCTGCTCCGGTAACGATGGGACATGAGTTTTCCGGAATTGTATACGCTGTGGGTGAAGGGGTTAATGATATTCAGATTGGTCAGCATGTGGTGGTTGAACCTTATATCATCGCTGACGATGTGCCGACTGGACCTAATGATGCTTATCATCTGTCGAAGAATATGAATTTTATTGGTTTAGGAGGGCGAGGCGGTGGTCTATCGGAAAAAATAGCCGTGCAGCGTCGTTGGGTACACCCAATTTCCAATAAAATACCATTGGATCAGGCTGCACTGATTGAGCCTTTGTCGGTAGGTCATCATGCCTATATCCGTAGTGGCGCACAAGCCGGAGACATTGCACTGGTTGGGGGTGCAGGGCCGATAGGTCTGTTGTTATCAGCTATTTTAAAGGCTAAAGGACTCACTGTTATTATTAGTGAGTTAAGTGCTAAACGTAAAGAAAAAGCAAGAGAGGCTGGTGTTGCAGATTATATTCTGGACCCTTCAGAAGTTGATGTGGTTACGGAAGTCATGAAAATTACTCAAGGCCAGGGTGCAGATGTTGCTTTTGAATGTAGTAGTGTAAATAAAGTACTAGATACTCTCGTAGCTGCGATGAGGCCGGCTGGTGTACTGGTCATTGTATCAATCTGGAGTCATCCGGCCACAGTAAATGTTCACAGTGTTGTTATGAAAGAACTTGATATCCGTGGCACCATTGCTTATGTCAACGACCATCAGGCAACAATCAAATTGGTGGAAGACGGTAAAATTAATTTGGAACCTTTTATTACACAGCGCATTCAGCTCGATGACTTGGTTTCGCAGGGATTTAAAACCCTGATCCATAACAATGAGTCAGCTGTTAAAATTATTGTCCATCCCTAAATACTCAGAAAAAACAAGCAGACGTTTTAATTGCTTATCAATAATTTAACAACAATACATAAGGAAAAATAATGAATAAAGGATTAATGAATAAAGTCGCCGTTGTAACAGGCGCAGCGCAAGGTATAGGTCGTGGTATTGCTCTAAGACTGGCCCAGGAAGGTGTACATGTAGCCTTGGTAGACCTGAATGAACAACGACTTAATGAAGTAAAACAGGAAATTGAAAATTTAAAGGTAAACGCCAGTATTTTTGTTGCTGATATCAGTCAGCGTGATCAGGTGTATGCCAGTATTGAACATGCCGAGCAGTCTTTAGGCGGTTTTGATATTATGATCAATAATGCTGGAATTGCTCAGGTTCAGCCTCTTGATGCAGTGACACCTGAAGAACTGCAAAAAATTAGCGATATTAATATTGGTGGAGTTCTGTGGGGTATTCAGGCCGCAGCTCGAAAATTTAAAGCGCGCCAGCAAAAAGGTAAAATTATTAATGCAGCTTCTATTGCAGGGCATGAAGGTTTTGCCATGTTAGGAGTATATTCGGCAACAAAATTCGCAGTCCGTGCTTTAACTCAGGCCGCAGCCAAGGAATATGCTTCACATGGCATTACGGTAAATGCATATTGTCCGGGAGTAGTGGGCACAGATATGTGGGTAGAAATTGATAAAAGATTCTCTGAAATTACCCATACCCCAATTGGTGAAACATACAAAAAATATGTGAGTGGTATTGCACTAGGGCGTGCACAAACACCTGAAGACGTGGCTGCGCTGGTTGCTTTTTTATCGAGTGAAGATGCCGATTATATTACCGGGCAGGCAATTTTAACAGATGGAGGCATGATCTACCGCTAGTACAATATACACTGTCTAATTTTTAAAAATGTATGAACATAATCAGGCTTCTACTTAAACACATTAAATAATAAAAGGCCTGAGTACATAGAATATAACACTATCTTATTTGTACTCAGGCCTGTATTTCCTTAAGTTTTTTTAAGATGTTTTTGTCAAATTCTGCTGTTTATACATAATATTATCTAGCCACTAGTCCATTGAAATACTAAAAGTTATCACTATATATGACCTATAGTTTTTTAAATTTTCGCCTATGTGTGCCAATTTTAAACCTGTTACGCGTGTTCAGGTGCATAAACTTCAGTTACCGGATATTCCTTTCGATTATCTCGAAGAAGTGTATCCAGCATATGATTTGCCTTTACTATTCAAGTCAGAATATGGCTTGGAATGGCGTAGCGTAATGTTCGGACTGGTGCCAAAGTGGGCTCAGGATAAAAGTTCGGCTAAACGGACCTATAATGCCCGAAATGAAACTTTATTTGAAAAGCCAAGTTTCCAGGAGGCTGCATTTAAAGGTAAGTTTGGAGTTATTCCGGTGACCAAATTTTATGAAGCAAAATATATTGATGGTAAGGCTCAGCGTTGGGGAGTACGACGCAAAGATGGCCAAGGCTTTTTCATTGCTGCCATTTATGAAATCTGTAAAATCAATGATGAAGTGATTCGCTCAGCCAGCATGATCACGATGGATGCAATAGACCATCCGATGATGAAGGAGTTTCATGAACCAGGAAATATCAAACGTTCAGTGATTGTAATTCCACATGAACGTCTGGATGAATGGCTGAGTATAGGGCCTGCTAACTTCAACTCATTTATTGAAGGTTTTCCTGTTGAAGAGTTTGAGTGTTCTCATGTACCCAAGCCTAAAGTGGAAACGCCCCAGTTAAACTTTTTTGACTGATGAAAGTTAATTTGAAAGATTTTTAAATAAGTGTTTAAGGCTTTCAATTAGTTTCTCAATCTGTAATGGAGTAAGCCCTTCAAAAGACTGTTCGAGTACTACTCCAGTAAGATCATTAATTTTAGCAGTCATTTCTTTGCCATATTCAGTAAGATTTACCCGTGTAATACGGCCATCCTCTTCACATGAATAGGTATCGACATAGCCTTCAGCTTTCAGGCGGTAAATAATTTTGGTTGTAGTCGACATTTTTGAAATGATCATCTCTGAAAGATCAGAAACACTGGCATGTGGTTTAGACTCAAGTGCCAGTAGAATACGTCGCCGTGAGTTATCTAATCCATAACGCTTTAAGACATTGTCCATATTCTGCACATATTGTGCATGTACTTGAGTAATCCAATAGAATGGGAAGTCTTCAAGATTAAAATCCCCAGTGTTTGAAGGCAAAAACCGAGCATATTTTTTATTCATACGAGAATAACCCTAATTTTAATTATTTTTACAAAGTAAGTTTATTGTAAAACAATTGTTTTATACAAGAGAGTGGCTAAGTTTATTTTAGTATAAAAACTTTTATGAGCCCTTCAATGAGTTTGATATTTTTAGATTGGCCGTTGTTAGAACGACAAAGTGTAGCATTTGAGCAGTAGTTTGATGAGATTTATAAGAAAAATGGCAAAACTGCTTTAAAAGCTATAAGGAATGATTTTAACCCAAATGTATTCTCTAAGATTTTTCATTAAGATTTAAATAGCAAATAAAGTAGCTCAGCTATTTTGTAATTTCTGCCTCATTGATCAGTTTTACTTTAAAATAAAATTTTGTATTAGGTTTGAGAATTACAAGTAATGTGATTCTTAACAAAATGAGTGACTTCATTGAATTTTATGTCTATAAAGAGAAGCTCTAGAAAAACAATTTATTAGAACATTCAATGAACATGGATCAACTTACTTTCGCAACTAAACTTGCCATTTTGTTTAGCGGTATCTATTTATGGATTGGTATGCTAACAGGACTCTGGAAATATTATCAGATCAGGAAATCTGCGCATGCACGTGCTCATCCATATGTGGATATAGCTCACCGAAGTAGTTTGCTCTATGCTCCAGCAACTCTCATTCTGGCTACACTAGGGCATTTTACCATCTGGTCTGACTATGCAGTTCTCACCTGTATTGGGATCAATATATTATTTTTCAGCCTTTCTATATTGAGTTATATTTTACATGGAGTTTTAAAAGATACTGTTAATCAGTTCCAGGTGCCGCATCAACTTGGTAAATGGTATTTACCCAAAATTTTGATGACAATATTTATGTTTTTACTGGTAATTGGAGAATTAGTAGCAAGTGGTTTTCTAGTAATAGGGACTGCGTATTATTTTGGACTTATCTAAACAAGCCTAGACGCTAAAAAAATAATTTTTTATTATTTAAAGATGGATGATTGCTCATCCATCTCTTAATTGTTTTTATACTTAAAATATTTACGACACTTGTGGTCAATAAGCGCCCAGATCGAGAACAGGGCAGAGACTATTAAAGCATAGAGAAAATGTTCTAGCTTCAAATTGCCATTAATCACCCCATGAAAAAGCAGAGTTAACATGAGGGCTACTGTAGTAACAACATAATTGACAAAATTTTTATCGTTCTTAAAAACTTTGGCGAAAGAACGCTTGTTTAGGGGTAAAGAGTGCATCTTCGGTCCTCCTGTCGTGCGCGACAAAACCTAATTGTTTTAATCAGAAATCTAGTTTTTAATGTTTTACTGCTTATTTCCGAGTATTTCAATAGGTGATAGCATTATTTTTTTATCATTATTTTTCTTTATAACATATAAGGTAATTAATGTATTTAATAAATAAATATAAGAATAGTTTTTGTGTAAATTTTTTTGATCACATTATTAACTAATTTTATATGAT